>NZ_DRGM01000117.1 GCF_011050055.1 Pseudoalteromonas prydzensis
AGCTCTACATTATCTAAATGTTCGTGGTCGGTAAAGCCGCGATTGGTTTTTGCTGTGGTTTTATCTCCAAGTTTTGCATTACCCACTGGTTTTAATCCGCCCGTTGCTAAGCGTGGTTTGCCAAATGGGTCGAAGTTGCGCTCGGCTTCTACTTGGCCGTTGTGGTCGGTAAAGACCCGTGCGCTGCCTAAGCGGTCACGGTGGGTGTAGCGGATGGTTGCGCCTTCATTGGTGGTTTGGCTTATAACAGCGATATCGTCGATGTAAGCCCGCCAAGTGGTTTTGCTGCCGTTTATTTCTTCTTCATACAACTTATCGCTGTAATAGATGCTCACACTGCCGTTCACTTGCTTAAAGCGCATATGCTGCGGGCCATACGTGAAGTTCAGGGTTTTACCGTCTTTTTTGATTTGCGTGGGTTTGTCCATCGCGTTATAGGTGGCGCTGGTGAGCCCATCACCTTGGGTCATGTTGCCTCGGGCGTCATAAGCAAAGGTTTTCCAGCTTCCACTACGATAAATTCGTTTTACTGCATTGGGCCCGCCAGTTGTGCCGTTTTCATAATCATACTGCGATGCGTAGTCTGATTTTGATAAGAGGTTACCCACGGCATCATAGCTGTAGTCAATCGTAGTAATGCCATTGACAGCATTACTTTCTAAACGGTGTAATGCGTCATAGTCATAACTTTCGCTAAAGCTGTGCTGGTTACCAATGCTTCCCGTGGTGATATCAACGGCTTTTAAATTACCAAAGCCATCATAGGCTGAGTAATCGACACTCATGATATTGCTGTTATTTTTAGCAATGGTTTTTAAGGTCATCTGGCCATTTTTAGTGCTGTATGCGGTGTTTTCTATTAACCCGTTACCTAGGGTTCCTTGTGTTATATTACCAAACGCATCGTGCTCCGTGATGGCTTTATACACATAACCGTTCGCTGCATTTTTTACCTGTGTTTGATAACCTGCATCATTATAGATGTATTCTAAGGTAAGGTTATTGGGGTAACGCAGCCCTTTTACACGGCCATAATGACTGTCGTAAAAGGTGGTTGTGGTGTAGCTTTTACCACTGCCTGCAATGGTTTGACTGCTTGGCCGACCGCGATTGTCGTAGGTATACGTTTTTGTTACATCATTGCCTGTGGCTTGGTTTAATTGCCCTAAACCATACGTTGCACCATCGTATGTGTAGGTGAGTGTATTTTCACCTGTGGCGGTGCGGCGTGTAACGCGGCCAAGCACATCCGTTACATAACTTACCGCTTTATTCCCTGCGCGGGATTCATATTGCAATTCGCCAAAGCCGTTGTATTGGAAATTAGTGATGCCTTGGTTTGGGTCATTCACTTGTGTTTTTTGCCCCAGTGCATTGTACTTAGCGACGATATTATTACCATTAGCATCTTGAATGATAATGGGTAGGCCTTGATTATTATAGCTGTAACGGGTTACGCCATTATTAGCATCAACCGTTTGCATTAGTTGTTTAAGGCTATTGTACGTGCGCGACATAGCTAACGTAATGCCGTAACAATCTTCGTTCACGGTAATATTGGTTGTAAGGCCTGCATAGTCATAGTCTGTGGTCATATCACCACAGTGTTGCGCCGTTACTTTTTCAATTGCTCGCCCTAATGTATCGTATGCGTAGGTGCTGCCGTATCGGGTGGCATATTCTTTGTAAGGCACTGACTCGAATATTTTATCACCGACACTATTATAAATAACATCGGAGAATACCCAATCACCATTAAACCCTTCTACCGCAGTGCGTAATGTTCGCCCAAGTTTGTCTTGGTAAGTTTTTTGGGTTGGCTGGCCCGCTGCACTTTGCAGCACTTGTAATACCGCATGGGTTGGGGCTTGTTCGTCAGCCACTTGCACAGCAGTATATTGAATAGGCATACCCGCCGTTTGTACACTATAAGGGCGGTTATAGTCATCATAACCATAGTTGGTTATTTGATAATTGCTGCCACTGAGTTGTTGCCTCGTTTGCGTTACCTGCCCCGTTGCTGGGTTGACGTTAGTATAGCTAATATGCCCTTTCGCATTAGTTTGCTTATAAGGGAAGTAGCCGTCGGCAGCCTCGCTGGTGCCATTTTTACTGTACGTGGTTGATGTGGTGCGCGTTTGGTCAACCCAACTGCCACTACTGTTGCGCACTTTCGTTGTTTGGCTAACAGAAAGTGGCAAGCCATAGGCGTTGTGACTGGTCAGTACTGTACTGCCATAACCAGAGCTTGAACCTGCGAGCTGGCTACTGATGAGTACCGTTTGCGGTTGCCTACTTGTGTGGTAATTGCTGTAAGCTGTGGTTAAGCTCGTTGTTTTATCAAGCTCAGCATTGGTGAATGGGTCGCTTGAGTGGCGGTTTGTAATACTGGCTTTCGTCGTCGTTTTGCTGATGAGCTTATTTAACCACCAATTAGACTCACTACTTTCATATACTCTCACTTCGCTTGTTGGATATGTCCCCCAATCATCCGCTACTTGTGTTGACGACGCTGTGACATTGCCGTATTCATCTATCCCGGTGATGTTTTTGTTGGTGCGTGTGAGCTCCGTTTTAGTGCTTAAATCACGCGTTACTTGGGTGGTCGTGCGAGGGTAGACACTGTACACACCCGCTATACTGTGATTGACGTTATCACGCCACTCGGTATTTGAGTAACTTAAGGCCATGCTTTCGCTTGCAGCAGAGCCCAGTAGCCCATCCCCTCGTGTTACATAATCATCACGCGTAAACGTGGCTTGGCGTGTTAATTTACCTTGGTACGGAAAGACTTGTTTAAAATCAGACTGGGTGATCAAACCTCGGCTTACGTCTTCTTCTATTATGCTCTTAAAGCCCATAAAACCACGGCCTTGAGCGTTGTACATCGCATCACGGTATTTATATTGCTTTTCTCTTGTACCACCAATGCCATTACTTTGAGTAAATGAAGCAACACTAAGCATGCTCGATGAGAAATTAAAATAAGGAGTCGTCGAGTTATGATTTGTTACAGAATAAAACTCACCGTTTTCATCATTAAACGAATCACTAGCTAAAGGTTTATATTGCCAATCACTGAGGTGACCGACTCCATTACTAACGGCAGACATAACATCAACTGCTGCATAGTTATAAAGTCCTTGTGCATTTTTTGTAGCTCCTTGAAAGCTACCTAAATTACGGTTTATATAGGGTTTATTTTCAATTGATGAGTCGGTTTTCACTCCGTTGGATAATGAAGAGGTTTCTAAATTCCATTTACAATTAGGCCGCTGACAATCAAACGTTGTGACCACGTCAACTAAACCATCACCAGTTGCATCTATTGCCGCTTTTTGACCTGCTGATGCGATAATATCTGTCGCTTTAATTGATGCTGTGATATTGCCCGCATTTGACTCATCAAAATATATTGCTTCATAGCGGCGTGCTGATACATCCAACTCTTTACCATTAACCGACCTGATATTAAACGCATCGTACCGACCTTGGATTAAACTCCAAAGCCGATTATCACAAAACCAATCTGTGGCTAAAATTTGTCGCCCGCCACTATATCGCCAATTTTCAACCTGTGAACATGCCGATGCCACTACATCCTTTGCAAAAAGCAACTCTTGCTTACCATCACCATCGTAATCCATCGAAAATGTAAAGTTTAAATTTGGTAAATAAATAGTTTCCGGTTCATTAATACTAGCCAAATAACCTACCTGATACATTGGAAGCTTTACAGCTAACCCTTGCCATACAGGATCGAAGTCTCCACCAGTATTCATACGAACAGCCAGAGTCATGTCAACATCCACAGCAAGCCAATCAAGTAAACCATCCCCATTTACATCATGAAATAAGTTCGCTTCACCAACACTATTACTACTAGTTACATCAAGATACCCTGAAAATTGATACTCCGTAATAGTTGATACCCCGCCGTTATTTGGAGATATAAACAGCACTTTATCGGGTATGGCAATATCTGGAACTAGCCCACTGTTTTGATAAAGAATAAAATCACTTGTTCCGTTACCATCTAAATCACCTAAAGATTGAATATCCACATAGTTAACAGTGCCTCTATTGCCTCCCGCTACAGCATCGGCGATGAGTACTTGGCTGTTAGCGGTTGTAAATGGTCGACTCGTATTTTTGGTGTTAAAGAATATGGTTATCTTCGCTCGCCATTTAACACCATCATCTACTTGTCTAACAACAATATCAGGCCACCCATCACCATTGAAATCATCTATTGCTAATGGCTCATCACTGTAATGTGTTCTTGATATTTCAGTATTTATCCATGATGAAGAACCTGCGTATTTAATTTTAAATAGCCCGTTACTCCCCCACCCACCTGAAAGTGAAAAAGCATCTGAGCGACCATCAAGATTGAAGTCTCCTTCTAAACAGCGTACTCCTGACGCCCCTATAGGAGAAAAACAATACCCAAGCGTATCACTTTGGTCGTTTATGATTTCACCTTCAGCATTGGCTGAAAGACCCAATTGTTCAGGCGAGCCATCACTATTAATATCTACACTTGGCCAATCTCGAACACCATCACCATTACCATCACCTCTTGGAATTATTTTGCTAATATAAGGTTGAGTCAGCATTTCAACTGTATTATTACCACTTTGAAATTCGAGCGGCTCAAAACTATATTGTGGCTGACTTTCTAACCAAGAAAACTCAGTTTTTGGTAGGCAAGCAAATAAATTACATTGAGTAATATCTCGCAATAAACTTCGTTGATTAGACAAGCTATTTTGATAACTTAATCCATAACGCCACACAAGCTCATTACCATAAAAAGTGCTAATTTCATTCAAAGTCTTTGTTGACGAAAAAGTCCCTTTTGCAAGATAGTTTGTGCGTCTGTCAGAACGATTGATATAACTAAAAGAAACATATCGATTACCTCTAGTGTCCGATGATGCCCCCGTATAGTAAATATCTGTTAACAACTTCTCCCCTACACCAAACTCTTCATATTCATAATGAATATAATTCTTCGCAGTCGCATCATGTTGATATTCAATCAACCACGAATACGCCGCACTTTTGCCACCATGTACTAGCCTCGATTCAGCCGTTTTACCAAAATACGCGACTCTGCCATTTTTATATTCAGCTTTAAACCAGGTTGATGTGCCATTGAGATAGCCGCTTTGCGTAACACGTACAAAAGAGTCAATTTCTGTACGATATTCTGCTCCAGAACTACCATACGTACCTGACTCTACAACCAAGCGTTGACCATCTAAACATAAACGATCATTACTATTATATTGCGGGTTTTGGGTAAAATTATCTTGCGCGTAAGTAGCTGCACAACGTGTAATGCTTGAACCTGCTGATAACGACCAGCCAACACCAGCAATGCCATTGCCGTTGCGCGATGAGTAATTTAATGATACGTCAGGCTGCATACCAGCTCGCCCTGGAGGGAGTTCAATGGGGATATGGTAAGTCGCTGCACCACCACTTACACCTGCCTGACCTTTAATCGTTCCTATATTGCTAGTAGTTGGTTCTAATGCTTCAATAAATGCTCCATCTGAGGGTTGATTACTAGTTATCTCTGAAAAAGCAGATGATTCGTAAAAGTTATAATCTCGATGAACTATATTACTATCAACCCATCCGGCTTTTGAAGCTTTTGCACAGACACGTATGTCACTCGAAATTGAAAACCCTGAAGAGTAATTTTCCCAGTCGGAATTCGTACAGCTTTGAGTTTGTGGAATCAACTTGTATTTTAATGTCGTACTTTGAGGAGAAACTAAGGTAATTAATGACTCTGAACCTAATGATGCTGTTTCAGGGTAAAGGGTCGGTGAGTTTAGTTTAACTTGAAAATCAGCAAAGCTGATTTGACTATCAATTTGGCCCGGTTTTGTTGCTTTGGCACACACTCTCTTAGGAGACGATAATAATAGTGAACTATTATAAGTAGCCCAATTTCCATCAGTGCAAGCTTCATTTAAAGAAACTAACTTATACTTAACAGTCCCACCAATGCTAGATAGAGAAATCCTATTCAATGGTTCTATAACACCACCATTTGGAGAAATAGTAACTTGATTGAGTCTTGAGAGGCTTGGGGTTTCAACATAACGACTATAAACATTCTTTCCAGTTGAAAAGTCAACTTCGACAGCTCTTATTCTAAATTTGAAAGGGCCATCGCCCTGATAAGGGTACTTGTATGTATAACTAGACCATTGAGCTTCAAGCGTTGTAAAGAATGAAGAATTGGGAATAGATTTTTGAATTTCAAACTTCACATTCGAATTTGAACTTCCGGATATTGGTGTAAGAGTGATAGAGGTTGCACCACATAAAAGCCCGCAATCAGCAAGTGTTGATACTGAGTTTTGTGACGACTCTGCCGCACTTAAGCTAAAAGGTAAAGGGCTAGGATCTACAGGAGGGTAAATACTGTCACCTGGATCGAAATCATATTTCCAAGTTATGTAAATTATTCCCTGATTTTCAGTTACACTGACATTATTTGGTACAGGCAGAATAGATATAGCCGAAAATGACGCATTAGAAAAGAGAAAGATTAATGAAATAATCAACCTTGATAGTACTTTATTATTGCTTTTCAAGAGGTTTTCCCTACCTAAATAAAAACAATAAATTAACAAAAACACTCAAAAAAATCAACTACTCGCGCAACCAAACAGAAACTAACAACTTAAAATAACAGTTTAGCAACCTAAATATACATTTTGTTCGATATTTTCACTTAAAAGTAGGGAAAATAATGAATCAGGTCTTCCGCACCCATTTTAAGAATAAATTCTCCGGTACACATCACTGAATCAATTTGTCTAATCGATAAACTTTTCATAAAAGCTTAAAAAAGCCCACACAAAATTGCATGGGCTTTAAATATAAAAGCGCCCGAACTGCTGGGCGCTTACATTGTTGAATTAATTTTTTAAACCAAATTGTTACTGATTTACAACGCTTTTCAGTGGATTCACTGGCTGGGCGTTTTCGTCTAATAAGTTCATATCAAAATCGAACTCATCAACACGAATCGCGCGTTCACGTTTTTTGTTGTAATCAATCAGTTTAGCGTATTCTTCTTCAGTAATTACATTTGCAACAAGTGCATTATCAAGAGTAAGTGCAAAACGAATAGCTGGTTTGATTGTTTTAGCACGCAAGGCTTTTTTCACTTTTGCGAGTAACTCTAAACAGCCCATTTTAGCTAAGTAAGCTTGCTCGTTGATGTAATGACCATCACCTTTTACAGGCTTAACTAAATGCGTAATTTGCTTTTTAAAGGCAGTATCAAGCTGTGCTTGCTCTGCTAATTCGCGAATTAAGTCATCGCTAATTTTTGGCATTTTAGTCGAATAGTTCATGGTAATAAAACGCATAAACTTACGTGTGCCACTTGCAGGGAAGTTGTCTAAAAACTTATGCAATGCTTGTTCGGCGCTTTGTAATGCAAAACGTGTTGCGTAGTGGAAGTAAGGCGCTGCTTGCTCGCGTTCACTGCTTGCTACTTTTTGCTCATAATATTTAATTGATGCCATCGCCGCATATAAGAAGCTCATTACATCGCCTAAACGGGCTGATAGCATTTCCGCTTGTTTAAGTTTACCGCCAAGTACCAATAACGAGAAATCTGCATAGACTGCTAATTTAGCTGATAATTTATGAGCTGCTTTTTCATATTCACGTACTTCTGGCAGTGGTGAATTAGCACCTGCTGTAAATGGTAATACGCCTAAACGAAATGCACGTAAGCTGTTTGCTACGCTATAACCGACTGTTTTACGTAAAATACGGTTAAATTCTTTATCCGCGTTTTTATCTTCGCTGTGAATTGATTCAACCATAGATTGTAAATATGGGTGACAACGCATTACACCTTGACCAAAGATCATCAGATTACGGGTAAGAATGTTTGCACCTTCCACCGTGATGGCAATTGGCTGTGCAACATAGCCACTTGCTAACGTATTTTGCGGGCCATTTTGAATCGCTTTACCGGCTTGAATATCCATTGCTGAGTCAAGCACGTCGCGGCCAATTTCAGTCATGTGATATTTTGCAATTGCCGTCACAACTGACGGTTTTAAGCCCATCCCTAAACCTTCGGTGGTTAGTACACGCATTGCTTCTTGTAGGTAGGTTTTACCAGCAATATCAGCGAGTTTTTCTTGAATACCTTCAAACTGACCAATCGCTAAACCAAATTGTTCACGTACCGCGGCGTACTCTGAAGCACCTTTAAAGGCCACTTGTGAAGAACTCACACCTAATGCCGGTAATGAAATACCACGGCCAGCGCCTAAGCAGCTAACCAGCATTTGCCAACCACGGCCGATGTTCTTTTGCCCACCAATGATAAAGTCCATTGGTACAAATACTTTGTTACCACGTGTAGTACCGTTGTAAAAACGAATGCCCATAGGATCATGGCGATTACCAAGTTCAACACCTGGGTGCTCTTTTGGAATAAGTGCACAGGTAATACCGAGGTTTTCTTTACCGCCTAGTAAACCATTTGGATCCACTACTTTAAATGCTAAACCAAGCACAGTGGCAATCGGTGCTAGGGTGATATAGCGTTTGTCCCAAGTGATCTCAAGGCCAAGTACTTCTTCGCCGTTGTACATGCCTTTAGTCACTGTGCCTAGATCTGGAATACCGCCGGCATCAGAACCAGCCTCAGGGCTAGTGAGAGCAAAACATGGAATATCACGGCCATTCGCTAGGCGTGGTAAATAATGCGCTTGTTGCTCTTTAGTACCAAAGTGCAGTAGCAACTCACCAGGACCTAATGAGTTAGGTACCATAACCGTTACTGCAACCGCAGAACTTTTAGTGGCGATTGTGCCAACAATAGTAGAGTTTGCGTAAGGGCTAAACTCTAAGCCACCGAATGATTTAGGAATGATCAGTGAAAAGAAACGTTCTTTTTTCAGAAAATCTAAAATGTATTCGGGTAAGTGGATACCGTTTTGGATCTCAGTGTCATCGATCATACCCAATAGTTCTTGTAATGGGCCATTGATAAATGCTTGTTCATCTGCGCTTAAAACTGCGGCAGATACTGCACGTAAAGCGTCAAAATCTGGCTTACCTTGGTAGATAGAGCCTTCTAACCACACATCACCCGCATCGAGGGCTTCTTGTTCAGTGATAGAAATAGTTGGTAATACTTTTTTTAATTTTGTGCGTAAACTCATGATTAACTCATCCGACCAGATAATAATACCTACATTACGTCATAAAAATCAGATTAGATCAATTGCTCTAAGCAAATTTTTAACAGTTTTTTCAATTTATTTTTCTTGGGGAAATCTAAGCTATTGAATAAAAAGAGCTAACACTTGTACGCTGAACAGTATTTAGTTGATTTTTTTTTACTAAAAAACACTAAAATAATTGAGCCTCAGCAACAACAGAAACAAAATGAGGGAAAACAAAGATACGTTAAAGTTTCTGCAAGGGAGTAGTGTTAGCCTATCGACTGTTAACTAACCACTGTAAATTACCACTAAAAGTCGGCTAATTTGCCATTACACAGTTTTATTAATGTATTTGGATCAAGTGCAATTTCAAGGCCACGTTTACCAGCGCTTACATAGATAATATTAAACTGCTTTGCACTACTATGGAGGTAAGTTGCTAAACGCTTTTTTTGTCCAAGTGGGCTTACGCCACCGAGAATATAACCGGTGCTATTTTCGACTTTTTGCGCAGCTGCCAGCTGCACTTTTTTAGCCCCACAGGCTTTCGCTAACAGCTTTAAATTAACTTGCTGCGTTACCGGTGTGATTGCCACAATTAACTGCTGCGCGTTCGTTTCAAGTACTAAGGTTTTAAATACTTGCTCTGCGGGTAAGGCTAACTTTTCAACCGCTTCTAAGCCAAAACTGTGTGCGTTTGCATCATGCTCATAACTGAGTACCTCAAAGGGGACTCGGTGTTTTTTTAACAGCTGTGTTGCTGGTGTCATAATTATCCCTAACGAATTGTAAGCTGTTTAACGTTAGCAAAAAAAGAGTACCAAGATACTCTTTTTTAACAATTAATGTGTTAGCTAAATAATATTCACAACGGGGATCAAACGGCTCTTAGCAGCCATTTTGTTGCCATAGATACGCATAGAGCTGACGGCTAAGGCAACCACAACAGCGCAGCCAAGTAGCCAAAATGCCGAGAACATCGGTGCTTGCTTAAAGTTACCCACTTGATACACCACTGAAGCCGTTATATAAGCAAGGCCCGTTGACCAGGTTGCCACAAATAGCATCCATTTCATTCCTGCTTCACGGTACATAGCGCCCATTACGGCCACACATGGAGTGTACAACAGCACAAATACCAAATAACTAAATGCTGCCAGTTGGCTACTGAATAAGTTTTCCATGGTAGTAAAAGTAGCAATATTCACTTCTTGATCAATCGCAGCGCTGCTTTGATCACTCACAACCGTAACATTTAAACCCAGCGGATCGAGTAAGTTGGCAAACACATCGGTTAAATTAGCTGGAATGCTGGCAAACGCCTCTTCGACTTTATCGATAACATTAACATCGTCGCTATCCGTAGCAGCTACGCCATCTAAATTAGCATATAAGCTGTCTAAGGTACCTACCACGGCCTCTTTAGCAAATACCCCAGTAAATATCCCCACAGTTGCAGGCCAATTATCTTGCTCTACCCCGATAGGAGCAAACACCGGCGTTGCCACTTTAGATATTTCGCTGAGCATTGATTTATCTGTATTATCATTACCAAAGGTTAAATCGGTGCCGATTGAGCTTAATATTTTTAAAATTACAAACACCACAATAATGGTTTTACCCGCGCGTAAAGAAAAGCTTTTTAACCGCTCCCACGCTTTGTAAAGCACGCCTTTTGCGGTTGGCATATGATACGCTGGCAACTCTAAAATAAACGGCGTTAACGTGGGTGTGAATAAAGTATTTTTCAGCACTAAGCCGGTTAATACCGCCATCACAATACCCAATATATACAAGGCGAACACTAAGTTTTGCCCATTAGTAGTAAAAAAGGCAGCCACAAATAGCGCATACACACTTAAGCGCGCGCCACACGACATAAACGGTGACATCGCTATCGTTAGTAAACGATCTTTATGAGTTTCTAAGGTTCGTGTTGCCATCACCGAGGGCACATTGCAGCCAAACCCCACAATCAATGGTACAAACGCTTTACCGGGTAGGCCAATGGCGCGCATTAACCTATCCATAATAAATGCAGCTCGCGCCATGTAGCCTGAGTCTTCAATAAAGGCTAAACAAAAGTATAAAAAGCCAATCACCGGAATAAAGGTAGCGACAAGTTGAATACCACCGCCTAAACCGTCGGCCAGTAAAGCGCGAAGCCAATCAGGTGAACCTAATGAGCTAAGCAGCTGGCCAAAGCCATCAACTAAAATAGCGCCTACGGCGATATCAAAAAAATCTATAAACGCCCCACCAACATTAACCGCAATGGTAAACATTAAGTACATGATCGCTAAAAAAATCGGAATGCCTAAAAAGCGGTTGATCACAACAGCATCAATTTTATCGCTGATCGTTTCACTGGCAATGCCTTTGGCATTTTGAGTCAGTTCAGCGAGCTGCTGGGCAAACTCATAACGGCCATTGGCAAACAATACGTCTAGTTGATGATGGTCGGCAAATTGTGAAAATTCAGCTTCAGCCACTGATAAGGTCTGTTGATCAGCATAACCAAAACAGCTTTCATCTTGCTCTAATAATCGCAGTGCAAGCCACTGACTATCAACGTTTGCTAAAGGCGCGCTGTGCGCCGCTAAGCTGGCAGTGATGTTGTTGACCGCTCGCGTTACCTTTTCATCATAACTTGGCTGCTGTGCAGATACCTTTTTAAATTTTAAGCCCTGTGCAATACAGTCTTTTAAGGCACTGATATCTTTTTTATTATTCGCACTTAGGGCAATTACAGGGCATCCAAGGCGTTTTTCAAGTGCTTGAGGATCGGTTGTTAAACCATTGCGCTTTGCTACATCCACCATGTTTAATACCACGACCAGTGGTACTTTCATCTCCAGTAACTGGGCTGTGAGGTATAAATTACGCTCAAGGTTTGATGCATCAATAATATTAATGATCAGTTGTGATTCACCACTGAGGGCATAATCGCGGGCAATTTTTTCATCCAACGGGGTTTGGGCATTAACATCCAACGAATAAGTGCCTGGTAAATCCACTAAATCAACATGCTGATCGGCCACTTTAAATTGACCAATTTTTTTGTCGATAGTCACACCTGACCAATTACCTACTTTTTGTTTGCTGCCGGTTAACGCATTGAAGAGTGTGGTTTTACCACAATTAGGGTTGCCGATAACGGCAATGTTTGGATTCATACTGCGAGTTCCAAATTAATTGATTTTGCTTCGGCTTTGCGAAGGCTCAGCACAGTGCCACGAACTTTGACAATCATAGGATCGCCAAACGGAGAAAAGCGTAATACATGAACAGGAGCACCCGGCGTTAAACCCATAGCAAGTAATTTTTGCCGTAACAAACTCGCATTGGGATCAATGCTTACTACAGAGCCGTGTTGGCCTATTACTAATTTGTCGAGCGTTACCATGCCATTTCATTTCACTAAATACATCAATGGCGCTGATTTTACGCCGATTATTCAATCATGCAAGTGAGACTAATTATCATATCGATAAGCATACTAAATAAAACGACAAAGACACATAATACCAATCGTGTTAAGTTACTGACCATTTATAGCGACAGATAAATGGAGTGATAACAAGGCATAAATTTTGACATGTATTGTTCTACTTAAAAAAATTATAACGCAGTTAGCGCTTTATTTAGCTCGCTAGAATGGTTAAATATTTAAGTCGATTGGTATAATTACCTATTTTTGTTAGTCAATAAAAAATGGCGCCATTTGGCGCCATTTTTATGTTAAATAACTAAGTATTACTTGGTTAGGTCATCAAAGAACTTTTTTACACCATCAAAAAAGCCTTTTTCTTTTGGACGGTTTTTAGAACCATCCTTACCCATGCTAACTTCAAGCTCTTCAAGTAGCTCACGCTGACGTTCATTTAAGTTAACCGGTGTTTCAATTACTACTTTACAAATTAAATCACCAACAGCACCACTGCGTACAGACTTAACGCCTTTACCACGCATCCGGAACATTTTCCCGGTTTGGCTTTCAGTTGGGATCTTTAACTTAGCACGGCCATCAAGTGTTGGTACTTCAATTTCGCCACCTAACGCTGCTGTGGTAAAGCCAATTGGCACTTCACAGTATAAGTTATTGCCATCTCGCTCAAAGATGCGATGCTCACGTACAGATACTTGCACGTACAAATCACCGGCAGGAGCGCCATGCGCACCAGCTTCACCTTCACCTGACAAACGAATACGGTCGCCAGTGTCAACGCCTGCTGGAATTTTAACTGATAAAGTTTTAGTTTTCTCAACGCGGCCCTGACCGTGACAGCTATTACATGGATCAGAAATAATCTGACCTGTACCCTGACAAGTTGGGCACGTTTGTTGTACAGCGAAGAAACCTTGGCGCATTTGCACTTGCCCTGCACCATGACAGGTCGTACATGTTTTCGGTTTAGAACCCGCTTTAGCACCACTGCCATCACATGGTGAACAACTCACCCAGGTTGGCACTTTAATTTCAACTTCTTTACCACGAACCGCTTCTTCCAAGCTTAAGTCCATGTTGTAACGTAAATCGGCACCGCGTTGCTGACGTGATTGACGACGACCACCGCCACCAAAAATATCACCGAACACATCACCAAAAATATCACCAAAATCACCTTGACCGTGGCCACCATGATGACCACCACCACCACCACCTTGTTCAAATGCGGCATGACCATATTGATCGTACATCTGGCGCTTTTGCTCACTAGTGAGTATTTCGTAAGCTTCTTTTACTTCTTTGAACTTAGTTTCAAGTTCTTTATCGCCTGCGGTACGGTCTGGATGATATTTCATCGCTAAGCGTTTATACGCTTTTTTAATGTCTCTTTCGCTGGCATCTTTTGCCACACCAAGGACTTCATAATAATCGCGTTTTGACATATCTATCACACTACTCTTTTTGCTACTGCAGCATTGCTGCGGATAAACCGATAAATCGTATCGATTTACCATTAATTTTTAAAGCTATTGCCTGCAAGTCTTTACATGCAAAAGGCGCGTCAAGCTTGTGCCTGCGCGCCTAAGTTGTTCATCCTAACTTAAATTACGATATCAGTCATCGTGTTTTCAGTTAGGCGAAGCGCTAGTAACAATTACTTGTCGTCTTTCACTTCTTCAAACTCTGCATCAACTACATCATCGTCTTGCTTAGTAGATTGTTGCTGCTTTGCATCACCTTCGCCACCGGCTTGTTGAGCTTTAGCTTGTGCAATTTCCATTAATTTTTGTGACTTTTCAGCTAGAGCTTGAGTTTTAGCTTCAATCTCTTCTTTGTTGTCACTCTTAATGGCAGCTTCTAAATCTACAACGGCAGCTTCGATAGCTTCTTTATCTTCACTTGGCAGTGCGTCGCCAGCTTCTTCAATTTGCTTACGCGTACCGTGAACCAACGCATCTGCTTGGTTACGAGCTGCAACTAGCTGTTCGAACTTTTTATCATCTTCTGCGTGCGCTTCTGCATCACGAACCATTTTTTCAACTTCTTCATCGCTTAAACCTGAAGATGCTTGAATCGTGATCTTTTGCTCTTTACCTGTATCTTTATCTTTTGCTGATACATGTAAGATACCGTCCGCGTCCACATCGAACGTTACTTCGATTTGTGGTGTACCACGTTGTGCAGGGCGAATACCTTCTAGGTTAAATTGACCCAGAGATTTATTGTCGCTAGCACGTTTACGCTCACCTTGTAGTACGTGGATCGTTACCGCAGCTTGGTTATCTTCAGCCGTTGAGAATGTTTGCGATTTCTTAGTTGGGATCGTGGTGTTTTTCTCAATTAGTGCCGTCATAACAGAACCCATTGTCTCAATACCAAGAGACAGTGGTGAAACGTCTAGTAATAGTACATCTTTAACGTCACCAGCTAGTACACCACCTTGAATCGCGGCACCTACGGCTACGGCTTCATCAGGGTTAACATCTTTACGCGGTTCTTTACCAAAAAACTCTGTTACTGTTTTTTGCACTAGTGGCATACGTGTTTGACCACCGACAAGGATGATGTCGTTGATGTCACTTACTGATAAATCAGCATCAGCTAGCGCACGTTTAAGTGGTTCAATTGACTTAAGTACTAAGTCTTCAACAAGTGACTCAAGCTTCGCACGTGTTAGTTTCACGTTCATGTGCTTAGGACCTGTTGCATCAGCGGTTACATACGGAAGGTTTACTTCTGTAGATTGTGCTGATGAAAGTTCAATTTTTGCTTTTTCTGCTGCTTCTTTTACACGTTGCATTGCAAGTGGATCAGTTTTTAAATCTAAACCTTGATCTTTCTTGAATTCAGCAACTAAGTAGTTGATAACACGGTTATCGAAATCTTCACCACCTAAGTGAGTGTCACCGTTGGTAGCAAGTACTTCAAATGTGTGCTCGCCTTCAACTTCATCAATTTCAATGATTGATAAATCGAAAGTACCGCCACCTAAGTCGTATACTGCAACGATGTTTTCGCCTTTGTTTTTGTCCATGCCGTATGCAAGTGCAGCAGCCGTTGGCTCATTAATGATACGTTTAACTTCAAGGCCCGCGATACGACCAGCATCTTTGGTTGCTTGACGTTGTGAGTCATTAAAGTATGCAGGAACGGTGATAACTGCTTCAGTTACTGGTTCACCTAAGAAGTCTTCAGCAGTTTTCTTCATTTTTTTCAATACTTCGGCTGAAATCTGTGGTGCAGCGCGTTTTTCGCCGCCCGCTTCAACCCATGCATCGCCATTATCTGCTTTGATAATTTTAAAAGGCATAATGCCGATATCGCGTTGTACTTCTTCGTCTTCAAAACGACGACCAATTAAACGCTTAATCGCAAATAATGTATTGGTTGGGTTTGTCACTGCTTGACGTTTAGCAGGTTGACCAACAAGTGTTTCACCATCTTGCGTATACGCAATAATTGATGGTGTAGTGCGATCGCCTTCCGCGTTTTCAATTACGCGTGCTTTGCCGCCATCTAGTACTGCAACACAAGAGTTAGTAGTACCTAAATCGATTCCAATAATTTTACCCATGAAACTTCTCCAACTTCAAAATTCGTTAATACGTTCGATGACTAGTAAATAGGGATGCCACAAACTTAATTCAACTGTAAAAATGAAAAAAAACTGTTTTTTTGCAATTTATTTTGCAAATAACCCTAATTAATGTGTGGATTGTCGTTTTTTGCATCATTAGAGGCCATTTCACAATCTGGTCTGATGAGTTTTTATGTGTTATAAAATCACTAATAAATAAAAAATGGCTCAAAGGATCACCATGCATTTTGATCAACTATTACAGCAAGCGGCACTGATAGGTCAGCTTCCCCTTCCCGAACAAGCTCACGCAACGATGCGATTTCCTGCTAACTGGTGCCAAGGTCGCACGGCTTTCGGCGGTTTATCTGCCTCACTACTTTATCAAGCAATGCGTCAGCAAATAGCACCAAGTCGTCGTTTACTCTCTATTAGTACGAACTTTGTGGGACCTTTATTAGCGGATACTGATTTCTCACTTATAATCGAAGTGTTACGCGAAGGGAAAAGTAGTACTCAGGTATTGGCAAAAGCAGTGCAAAATAATCAAGTGAGTGTGGTTGTACAAGCATGTTTTGCAAAATCACGCGATTCCGCAATCAATGTGCCGGTTACAAAAGCGATGAGTCTGAAACCTGTCAATGAACGTTACATTTTGCCATTTCAAGCTGGGGCAATGCCGGAATTTTTTCAACATGTTGATTTATGCCCACAACAAGGCAGCATGCCGTTTACTGCGGCTCAAACATCACACTTAGGCGGCTGGATGAAATTAAAACAATCACCAGCGCAGCTTAGTGAAGCCCATATCATTGCACTTACCGATGCATGGCCACCGACTTTATTACAAATGTTTAGTCAACCCGCCCCCGCTAGTAGCATGTCGTGGTATTTAGAGTTTGTACAAACACCGCAGTTGGCCGCAGGCGAGTGGCTTGGTTTTGAAGCAATAACTCACCACTGCAAAGATGGCTACGGGTTAGAAGATGGCAGTATTTGGTCACAATCTGGAGAATTACTGGCGCTTACTCGGCAAACAGTTGCCCTATTCGATTGAGTTTGGGGTAACAAGCTGAGTATATTCACTCCCATCAAAGGCCATAATTTTACTGTATTCGCCATTTTCAATGATATGGGCCAGCCCCATATCAAAAATCTCTTGTAGCACTTTACTGGTAAAATAAGCCGGACGAGGTGCTTCAGGAAATATTGGGTGAATTGTGATAGGTTGAATTGGATGGGTTGCTTTGTATTGCTGTAAATAATATAAAAATACCCGCTTTTCCAATACGACTACATCAACCCACTCTTTCATTAACTGATCAACTTGAGCTGCTTGATAAACCACTTCTTCATAAGAGCGTAATTTAGTCGTTAATGCTTTAAATGGCGCAGGGAGAAATTCGGTGGCATTTTGAAAAGCAACCACACTCTTGCCAGAAAGGTCATACACGCTATTAATTTTAAAATTATTCTTCTTTAAACTAATAGCGACATTTTGATAAGCCAATAAACTCTGACTTGAATAAATCGCAGAGTTGGTAGCCCCTGCATAGTTCATTGCAATATCCACGTCCATTTTTTCAAGCGACTGCCCTGCTCGCTTGTTAGACATGTACACAATATCGAGATTGGTGACACCTTGATCTTTAAACGCAGATTTTAAAATCTGCAATTGTAAACCAGTGTCGTCGTCGCTAAATACATAAGGTGGTAAAGATGGGCTTACCGCAACCGTGATCCTATCGCTAGGCTTAGGCGCAGTTAGGCTCATGGCAAGTCCACTGTATAAAATTAAATAAATCGCTATAAAATACTTCATTTAACCTCTCTGAATCTATGCTTTTTACTAATTGCAAAACTGCATAACGGCATTCTTATTAGGCTAGTCTAGTTAATCCAATCTCGCATTTGTATTTACCCTTTAATTGATGCAAACTTGGTTTAAATTACTTCTCTCATGGCGACTAATTTGCAAACTGCCTGCCCTCATTGTGATCTTATAATTGACATTCCGCACATAGTTGCAAAACAAATGGCCGTCTGTCCACATTGCCACAGTAAACTCTGCGCAGCAAATATAAATTATGATAGTCGCATTGTAGCACTTAGTATCAGTGCGTTACTGATGCTACTAAGTAGCATGTTTTACCCCTTTATTTCATTTAGCAGTAATGGCATAACACAGACTATTACTTTGCCCGATGCTGCACGGATCTTATTTAATTACGACAGTGATTTGCTAGGCCTGTTTATCGATATCAGCATCATTGGCTTACCCATGATGTTACTCGCCATGCTTATTCCACTGCATTTAGGGGTGTTAAAAGTACTGCCACACACGATTGCCAGACGCTTACTTAAGTTTGCGTTAGCGCTGGAGCCATGGATCATGTCTGAGATATTTTTGATTGGTGTATTGGTCAGCATGGTAAAAATAATGTCGCTTGCGGACATTAGCTTTGGCGTTAGTTTTTGGGCTTATGTCGCGTTTGTGATCCTCTATATTAGCGCGTTAGCTCATCTAAACAGAGCCAGGTTATGGGACCAAATTCAGCCGCAAGCTAAAATTGCCGCAGCAAAACTGCCCTACCGCGCAATAGATAATGATATTCGTGCCTGCCATGTCTGCCATCAACTCAGTGAAGGCGAATATTGTTCACGTTGTAATAGCAAAACCCATGTCCGTAACCCTCACAGCGTACAAAAAGCCGTGGCTTGGTTGCTGACATCAATTGCCTGTTATATTCCAGCCAATTTATTACCCATCATGTACACCACCAGTCTTGGCGATGAATCTCCCTCAACCTTAATTGGTGGGGTAATAACACTGTGGCAAGCCGGCTCCTACCCAATTGCATTAATCATTTTTTTAGCAAGCGTAGTAGTACCGCTTGCGAAAGCACTGATTTTAACGTTTTTATGCTTGTTGGTAAGTAAACCCGCCAATCGCCAAACAAAAGGCTATACAAGAGTTTATCAATTAACTGAATTTATTGGTAAATGGTCCATGATCGATGTATTTGTTGTCGCAATTCTAGTAGCCTTAGTGCAACTTGGTAATTTAATGTCAGTAACGCCAGGTTTAGGTACTGTATTTTTTACTATCATGGTGATTTGCCAAATGTTGGCTGCACACGCGTTTGATCCTCGGCTATTATGGGATTCGCCAAACAATGATAAAAAGACCATAAATTAGAGAAACAGCATGAGCGAAACGGCTAATATAAAAAAAGAACCCATTATTTCTGCGATTTGGATCATACCGGTTATAGCGTTGCTGGTTGGTGCGTGGATGCTTTACCAATACCAAGCTAATAAAGGCGCAACCATTTATATTTCAATGCCTCATGCTGAAGGTATTGTGGCAGGAAAAACAGAAATAAAAGTACGCAGCGTGAAAATCGGCCAAATTGATCATGTTCGCCTTTCTGATACCAAAAACAGTGTTATTGCCCGAGCCCAAATTGATAAACATTATGACGGCTTACTAACCGAAGATGCCAACATTTGGGTCGTTAAACCACGTATTGATGAAACCGGGATCAGTGGTATGAGCACCTTACTTTCAGGGGTGTATTTAGAGTTCTCGCCCGGTGAAAGTAGCAAAACAAAAGACTATTTTAAATTACAAGAAGAGCCAGCACTGATTGATAAAGATGTCAAAGGCGGACGCTTTTCATTACTCAGTTATGATGCTGAAGTGATGGATGTCAGCACCGGTATCTTTTTTAAGAATTATAAAATTGGTCAGGTTGAAACAGCCACATTTGATTGGCAAAACCAAGCAATGAAGTACGGTATTTTCATCAACGAACCTTATCAAAACCTGATCACCTTAAACTCTATCTTCTGGGTTAATACCGGTGTTGAAATTGATTTATCTGCCGATGGCATTAATGTAAAAACAGGTTCGTTAAGCCGGTTATTAAAAGGCGGGATCTCGGTTGGCTTACCTGAGCAACAGTCACCGGGTGATTTTGCCCAAGAAGGTCATAACTTTTCCCTTAGTAATAGCTACAAAGATGCCCTAGAAGAGCGTTTTTATGATTTTGATTATTACTTAATCGAGTTTGAGCAGTCTATTCGAGGCTTACGTGCTGGCGCCCCAGTTGAATATCGAGGCATGCGCGTAGGCACAGTGGTGGAAGCACCCGCACAGGTGATCGTCGATGGTAAACCCGCTCACTTTAGAACCGATAATACCGCAGTACCCGCTTTGATAAAAATAGAGTATGGCCGTATTTACCACAACAATGCGTCAGCCAAAGAATTTTGGCAAAGTAGTGTTGATGGTTGGATCAAAAATGGCATGCGCGCCTCTTTGAAACCAGGCAACTTGCTCACTGGTGCCGTGTATGTCGATTTTGATATCTACCACGATGCGCCTGCAGCGAAGTTAGAAACACTGTCGCAATATCAAGTATTTCCGAGTGTTTCCAGTGGCATCACCGTATTAGCAGATCAAGTTTCGGATGTGTTAAATAAAGTAAATAATTTAAAAATTGAAGACAGCTTAGCGCAAATTGATGCTGCGTTTGCTGATTACCAAGCGCTGGCGAATGAAATGCGTACATTGTTAAGCAAACAAGATACGCAAAATTTACCTGGGGACATTAATCGTAATTTTGCGGAAATGACCAAAAGCATGCAGCAATTTGATGTCACCATGAAACAGTTTGAAAAAACCATGGCCAGTTATCAACAAGGCTCCTCATTACATCACCAGTTACAACAAACGCTTTCAGAGTTTAAACGCTTAAGTGAGGAGCTACAGCCACTCTCGCGTGGCTTGAATGAGCAACCTAATATGTTTATTTTTGATAAATCACTGCCAGGCGATCCAACACCGAGGAAACAATAATGCGCACATTTTTACGACTACAATTTTTTGCTGTTATCGCCGTGGTGTTATTATCAGGGTGCAGCCAATCACTTAATGCACCGGTTGAATATTATCAGTTTGAACAAACCATAAAACCAATGCAACGCACTAGCACTGACACATCAGCGCAATTGCGCGTTAGTACTGTCAGTTTACGTGGTGCCTTGAATAACCGTGGTATTGCCATGAAACTGGACAACAACCAAGTTAACGCCGCAAACTATCACTTATGGAGCGAAGCCCCAGATCAAATGCTCACCGCCAGTGCTCATCAAGTACTTTTTACCGCCCTTGATGACTGGATGGTAGTCACAGGATTGCCGGTGATCACCGCTAAAGATCAGCAAAGTTATTATGAATTAGAATATGAACTTCATCATTTTAATGGTGATAGTCAAGGTAATGCGGATATTTCTGGTCTCTGGCGTCTGTATTATACGTCGTTTGAAAAGGGCCGCTCTTTAACAGCAATTCATTATTTTAGTGAGGTTAACCCGTTAATTGCTGATGATTACGAAGGCCTTGTCGCCAGTTTAGAGCTAAACTGGCAGAATATTAATAAACAAGTCGCCGCGACCCTCAGTGCGCTTAGTCACGAATAAACACCACTAAAGCAGTGCTATCATTATTCAGCACTGCTTTACCGTATGCTGTAAAGCCGAGTTTATTTAATAACTTATGCGACAATTTATTGTCAACATCAGCTATCGCGGCAATCTGTGGAAATTTACCTTGGTAAACACTTAATAATTTTGCAGCCGCTTCATAGGCAAAGCCCTGTCCAGTGTATTGCTCTAAAAATGCAAAACCTATGTCAGGCACTGCTAATGCTGCTCGTTGAAATAAACCGACCATACCAATTGCAACACCCAGTTTATTTGCCACAATATACGGGCCAAAGCCCTGTTGTTGGTGGCCATCAATAAAGGTTTTTTGTAAATATTCCTCAGCCTGTTGTTTAGTGTAAATACCTTTATCAGCAATGTAACGATAAAAACTCGGCTGGTTTAATAAACTAAGAATAAATGGCGCATCACTTAGCTGGCCATGGCGAATAACTAACCGTTTCGTATTCATATCTCGTTTTCCACTTAATGAGTGCTATTAGTCGTGCAGGCAGCTAGATTAAAATGCGGCACTATCAACTGTGCCACTGTAATTTAAACACGCAGTGACTCTATGTTGTTGCACCTTGGAAAGCTCAGACAATTTATAATAGCGGTGTTCTAAATGCTCATCACTGAGTGTGATCACAGCATCTTTTAACAAGCTTACTCTAAAAATAAAAGCATGAGAATTAAACGCTTTATGGTAATAAATACCTGTTAAGTGTTCAATTTTTACCGCACAGCCAAGCTCTTCTTGGCATTCGCGCAGCAAGGCTTGATGCACTGTTTCACCCACATCTAACGCGCCACCAGGTAATCCCCAACTTTGCTCACCATAACTTGCTTTTAACTGCAAAATCTCACCACTTGCATTGGTGATCACTGCATGGGCACTGAGGCGATAAAAATCTGTAAATGCCATATTTCCCCCTAAGTTAATAATCTTAAACAATAACAAAAAGCCCCGCAATTGCGAGGCTTAAAAATTATGGCGCACTGTTAACACCTAAGCATGGCTAACTTTCACTACCTGCTTACCGGTAAAGCCACCAGCAATTTGCTTATTAAGCGCCTGTGAAATGCTGCTGGCGTTAAATTCAACTTCACTGATCTGCGGTATTTTGATACTGCCACTGGCTAAATTATCTAACAATAAATTACCCATAAAACTCATTTTTTGCTGAGCACATAAACTGTTTGCCAACCACGCACCACCTAACGAGACAATACCGATATTAGGTGCACGCCTGAACATTAACTCTTGTTCAAACTTAGGCAATGGGTTTAAACAGGCAATACGACCACAAAAACGCATTAATTCAACATTGCGAACCGTGGTTTCCCCGCCAATAGAATCAAGCACCGCATCAAAGCCTTGCGGCCCGAGCTCTTTGCGGATTTTATCGCTAAGCTTTTTATCGCTGTAATCAAACACCATATCAGCACCCAATTGCTTAACCAGTTTATGATTACGTTTACTTGCAGTGGTAAATACTGTCGCGCCGCGTTGTTTGGCAAATTGGATCGCAAACTGGCCAACGGCACCGGCACCGGCTTCAATTAGAAGAGAGTCGCCTTCTGTTAATTGCAGTTTATCTAGGGCTACTAATGCCGACATACCTGCACAGGGTAATGTCGCAGCTTGCTGTAATGTAACGCTGTCAGGAATTTGCGACACAGCAAAGTTAGGCACTTTCGCGTATTGTGATAACACGCCTTGTTCCCCAATATTACCATGCCACATTACCCGCGCACCAACACCTGGAAATACTCCCTTAACGGCTTTAACCACCACGCCCACAGCATCAAGGCCTAAGATGTGAGGATATTGCCATTTACAAAAACCGTGCTTTGCAAAACACGCATCAACCGGGTTTAACGCAACATACTCAACTTTGATCAGCAGTTCATTGTCTACGACATCAGGCACCGGTAATTCAAGCTCAGATAGATGTATCTGTTCATTAGGTTCAAGTAACGCAATCGCACGCATTGTGGCGGGGATTGTTGATAAAAGATCAGTATGTGGCATTAAAAACTCAACTTAGCTTAATTAACTAACGCATAACTCCAACGTCCATTAAATACTTGGTAAGTGTCTACTTTAGCAAGTAATGATGAAATCGTTGAGTCAATTGCATTTTCCTGCGCTATTAAAACATCCTGTCGCGCATCTAACAACTCTAAGTAGGGTATTTGCCCTTCTTGATACATTGCCTGCGCTTGTAAAAAGGCATTATTTGCAAACTTATAGCGCTGTTCGGCATAGCTTTGTTGTTGACTTTGTTTGACTAATAGCTGCAATGAAAGTTCACTCTGTGCCATTGCATTCAATACCACTTGTTGGTATTGACTATAAGCCGCTTCACTCAAGTACTGCTGCGCATCACGTTGTGCAAGTAACGCAGGGTAACTTAACAGTGACCACTGGATCTGTGGCGCAACTTGCCATTGCTGTGCGGTATCTGAGAGTTGATTGTTTCCCAAACTCAGCACTCCTGCAAATGCAGTTAAACTGATGTCTGGCAACAATGCTTTACTCGCAGCCACGCTTAATGAATTAGCTTGGCTAAATTCAAATAATGCTTGGCTAATATCAGGGCGCAGTGCAATGGCATCACTGGGGGTTGCCAAACTTACCGTAAACGCATGTTCAAATACGCTTTGTTCATCAACCAGACTTAGATCGCCAGGTAACTGCCCAGTTAATGTCGCAAGCGTCGCTAAATCACGAAATTGTGCATATTCAATTTCTGGTAACAAGGCTTGCTGTTGCTTTAATTGTGCCAAGGTGCGGTTTAAATCAAGCTCATTAGCGACGCCTTCTTCAACCCTAGCTCGCAGCACCGCAATGCTTTGCTGTAATGCTTCAATTTGTAATTCAATGATCTGCTGTTTTTGCTTATTGCCTTGAAAGCTGACAAACCCTTTTACCACAGAACTAACAACTTCAATATGCAAAGCGCGCAGCTGCTGCGCTTGGCTCATCGCGCCTGCATTTGCAGCATCAACAAGCGCGGTGATCTTGCCAAACAAATCGAGTTGCCAATCAAGGTTCACATTGGCCGCTGATTGACGCGTATTCACATCACCAATACTTGCGCGAGTGGCGTCAACGGCCACTCCCCCTTGCGGTAAGTACTGGGCTTTTTGCCCGCCTAAACGGGCAAGTGCACTTTTCAGCTGCAACTGACTAGTATGCAAATCATGATTATTAGCGCGAGCACTCATCACTAAATTATTGAGTTGGCTTGAATTTAATTGCTGCCACCAGTTAAGTTCGTCTTGACCTTGTAACTGTGCAGCGATCTGCGTTTGCGCAACAAACTCTTGCAATTGAGTTTGGTACTGCTGCTCATCAATTTTGCTCGCACAGCCCGTTAATAAACTCGCAACAACAAGAGCGGTTAATTTATAGTTACTCATTAATTTGCTCCTGCGTAGTCTCTTTACG
>NZ_DRGM01000118.1 GCF_011050055.1 Pseudoalteromonas prydzensis
GCTGAACCCGATATATCGGATACACCAGCCACTAAAGTACTCAAGCCTTTACCTGTTACATTACTGGCAACTCCAGCAATACCAGATAATGTGAAGCCAGCATTTGCAGACATAGAACCGGTTGCTGAACCACCAACGTTTTGCATACTAAAACCAATAGTCTGTACTGCGTCTGCCCCAACCTGAAACTTAGCATCATACGTACCGTCTAATAAGTTCTGACCACCAAAAGTAGTGTCTTCTGCTACACGATTAACTTCAGAAGATAACGAACGAATCTCTTCTTGAATTGCTAAACGGTCTTCGTCAGTATTTGAACCATTTGATGCTTGTTGCGCTAACGTACGAATACGTTGGAACATTGATGTTACTTCATCAAGTGCACCCTCTGCAGTTTGTGCGAGTGAAATACCGTCGTTTGCGTTACGGTTACCTTGATTTAAACCATTAACTTGTGATGTTAAACGATCCGAAATTTGTAGGCCAGCCGCATCATCTTTCGCACTGTTAATACGAAAACCAGATGATAAACGTTGGAATGATGTATCTAATGCATTACCAGAATTATTTAATTGTCTTTGTGCGTTTAACGCGCTAACATTTGTATTTACATATAAAGCCATGATATCTCTCCAGAAGTAAACTTATCATTTACTCTCAAACTTACTAGATTAAGCAGTGGTTGTTATTTACAACACTTTGCTTGGTTAATTAAGTTATCGGTCTAGCAAAAAAATCCTTTAGCTTTTTTTTTATTTTTTTTATATTATTTTGTAAGTTCATGTAATTTAATAAATTTTATCGTTATTAAATTAATAAAGTTTATTAAACAACTAAAGAGATTATTATGCTGATCTTTTTCTTCAGAAAATTATTAAGCTGTTAAATAGTAAGGAGATGATCTTAAAAGGCTGGAGAAATACTAGAGTAAGGCAATATTTTGCCTTACTCTTGATGTTCTTATAACTTACTTATAAGTAATCGAACAGTGATAATTTAGCTAAGCGGCCAAAAGTTGCCTGCGAAGCTTGCAGTGCAGTTTCTTGTTTAGTGAGTTCTGTAATGGCCTCAGCCATATCGAGTTCAATTAAATCCGCACGCGAAGATTTATTATTTACATCCAGATCCGTATTCGATTGGGTGATGTTTTTCGTTGTATTTAAGCGTCCACCTAAACCAGCCTGTGTTAAAGAGACCTGATTTTTACTGTTATCGATTTGGATCATCGCCGATGCCAATACTTGGTCATAGTCTTCTTGACTAATTGTTGGGTCAGTTAACCCTGTTATTAAGTCGCTTAGCGTGTTTAAAATATTTTCTTTTTTTGGCGCTTCTAAAGTAAAGTCTACCTGCCCGTTTGCAACTGGGCTAATATCAATTTCCATCCCCGCAAGTTTAATTTTTGATCCCTCAAAACTACCCGTGCTGACGATATTCCCACCTTGTTCGAGCTGATATGTATTAGGTGTACCTGCGGTCGTTATAATATTAAACGTATTTGCACCGGCCCCAGCTGCAGGATCAGCGTTATAATTCGCTTTATGAAATGCATCAAACTGAGCTTGCTCACGTACATACACTTTTGCACTGGTGATACCACCCGATACAACGCCGTCATTAGAGGCGACATTTAAGCGCGCATTGACCTTTTCAAAGGTATCAACCCCGTTATCGCTGGATTTGATCTCAACCCCTTCTGCAACTTTAATCTTGTGCTGACCTTGGTCACCGCCATACACATATTTACCTGTTGATGAATCTAGGGAATAAGTTTGGGTGTTATCCTGATAGCCTGAAAATATATATTTGCCATCTTCAGTTTTGGCATTCATTAAATCAAGCACACTACTTTGTATCGATTTAAGTTCCTCAGCAATACCTTCACGGTCTATATCTGTATAAACCCCATTACCAGCTTGAATCGCGAGTGTATAAGCTTTCTCAAGTGAGCCTTTAATATTCTCAAGCACACTTTCTTGGGTATTTAACCGACTCGTCAGCATAGTAATATTTTTACTATACTGTTCATTCGTTTGAATACGGTCGGTATACAGTAAAGCCCGCGCAGTTGCCGATGGATCATCTGCAGCGGTCAGTACGCGTTTTTGGGTATTAACTTGTTCTTGCGCTTTATTAACATTTTGTTGGTTATTCAAAATAGAATTTAAGCTATTTTGATACATTTGGTTATTTGATAAACGCATAATTACCTCGCAGCACTAAGTAAAGTGTCGAAAATTGTACGAGCTGCTGAAAGCACTTGTGCAGAAGCTGCGTAAGACTGCTGAAAACGCAATAAGTTTGCAGCTTCTTCATCTAAATTCACCCCTGACAATGACTCATACCACGCCTCTGACTGTTGGGCTAATGCGTCAAAAGCAGCCCCGTTGGTCATAGCTTGATTGGTTACAACACCAATATCAGTGACTAACCCTGCATAGGCTTGATTGAATGTTTTATGGTTATCAGCTGATGCGGTCGTGGTAACATTTTGCCGCACTAACTCGCCGCTTTGTAGCCCAGCCAACATTAAGCCATTGCGGTTATCATCAAAGCCGCCTTCATTAAATTCTAATGTAAAGCTATCACCTATAGCTGGTGTTCCTTCAATGTTAAAATCAAAACCATAGCTGTCATACGGAGCGCCAGCTTGAGCAAGCATATTCTCAGCAGGAGGAGTTATAGTAAATGTTGTTGTTCCGTTGCCATCTGTAAGTGTGTATTCATTTGCGTTTGCGGTTTTGACAATACTAATATCACCATTCGCTAAAGCTGGTGGACTTGTCGTTGTAAAGCCACCGCTAGTTACACTGCTCACTGTTCCAGCAGATATATTGGCATTACCAGTATTATTTATGTTATCGGCTGTACGGATAGGTGATGCCAATGCGAGCGCTTCAGGCCTATCGGTGGCGAGTGTTAAACTTGATGCGGCTTGTGCATTAAGCTTTACTGAAAATTGATCGCCAACATTACCACTACCCGACACATTTAATTGTAAACCATACGACTCTCCGCCAGTAATCGTTGATGAATCAATTACGCCAGCGACGATATCCGCGGTTGCAGGAGTTCCTAATGGCTGACCTTTATTATCGACAGGTTGTATTTCAACAGTTGTGCCACTGGTATAAGTAACAATAAAGTCACTGGCAGGAATTTCACTGCCTTTGCCGGGCTCTAAAGTCGCCGTTATACTTGAATTGCCAGTATTGGCTTGATAAGCGTGACCGCCAATAGTTGGGATTGTAAAAATATCCCCACCGAGTTCGCCATTACCGTCCATTCCTAAACGGTTTTGTTGATTAAACGCATCTGCAATCGCCAAGCCCATTTGGCCAAGTTGATTTTGCGCGGGCACTAAAATGTCATCACGAAATGCCAGTAGGCCACCTATTTTACCTTTTAATTTACTCGCATCCACTTCAAGCGGCACCGCTTTGCCGCCATCTATATCTAAATGTAATTCTTTAAAATTAGGATCCGGATCGCCAGCCATCGAAAATAAATTAAATGCACCATCTTGCATTACTAATGACTCACCAGTACCCATAAAAACAAGCTTCTCACCATTCGGGCCATCTAGTGTTTCTACATCGATTAGCTCTGATAATTTACGAATAGCTAAATCTCGCTCGTTATACATAGTGCTTGAGTTTGCTTCATTGCGTGTACCATTTACGGTCGCTATTTGCTTATTCAAGCTGCTAATATTTTGAATTAATGTATTGGCTTCATCAGAAAAAATTTCTAACTGCTCATTCACGATATTTTTTTGATCAAATACAATGCCTGACAAACGCTCCATTTGATCAAGCAAGTTTTCTGCATCTGTCATCACTAATGAGCGTGCAACAGATGAAGACGGTTGATTTAAACTTTCCTGCACATTATTGAATAACGAATTCATACTGGTCGATAAACTATTGGATTCTTGAGAAAACAAGCTATCAACACGACCCGCTTCAGTGACAAATTGATCAAAAAAGGTTTTATTTGAAGTATCGCGATTGAGCTGCTTTTGAGCAAACTCATTTAATAAGCGATAGGTATCTCCACGACCAACTTGATTGTCGATCATGGTCATATGCTCTGTACGCTCGCGTACATAACCCACGGTGTTCACATTGGCAATGTTCTTACTGGTGGTTTGTAGCAATTCTGAATTAGCGCGAACGCCTGAGCTTGCAATGTCAAATAAGTTAAACGACATTCTAATTTACTCCTTGGCGAACCAATGTTGCCGCCAATGTTTTTAGTTCGGTTCGGTTAAGCACTTGCTTAATTTTGTCAGCGTAATTGGGGTCTGTGGCATAACCTGCTTTTTGTAATGAGTCTAAGAAAGCAGCCGGTTTTGCGGTATTTTGTAACGCTTCTTGGTAACGTGGATTTTCTGTCAAAAACTCAACAAAATCATTCACACTGTCTTTAATAGAATCGTATGCTCGAAAGCTTGCTTGTTTTTTAACTGGCGTGCCTTGTTCAAATTCGAGTGTCATTTTATTGGCTTTCTCACCTTGCCAGCTTTTATCTGATTTGATATTAAATAAGTTAAAGCTACTGTTGCCATCACTTTTATTAATAATATGTTTCCCCCAGCCAGTCTCAAGTGCCGCTTGTGCAACCATCACCGCAGGGTTCAAACCAATTTTTTCAGCCGCTGTTTTCGCATGTTCCCAAACACTGCTAATAAAATCTTCCGCATTTTCAAATTGCGGTTTTTGCGCTGTTGATGAACTGCTATTAACAGCCTTGGTGTCAGTCGTATTATCGGCATTTTTACCGGTTGCACGTTGATCACTGGTAAAATCATCGACAGTGCGCAGCACTGAACTAGGGGTAAAGTTTTTTCCGTCAGGAGAGAGTTGTTGCACTATGAGATCGGCTAAACCCAATGAGCCTTTTGAAGATAAATCAACCGATAACTGTTGATCATGCATTTCTTCAAAAAACTTTACACCACTGGAATTAAAAGGACTGTCTTCGTCTTCAAACGCTTCATTTGCTTTGCGCATGCTTTTAAGCAACATTTGCGTAAAAATAGATTCAAATTGTGCCGCTGCTTTTTTTAGCGCTTCTTTTGATGCTTCAGGCGAGGCATCACTTTTTAAGGCATCTTGACGTAAGGTATTAAGATTGCCTAAATCAAAGAAGTTTTGTTTATCGAGATGATTAGTATCCATCAGCAAGTTGACACAGTGATTAATAATGAAATTAATAATGCAATAATTGCGCCAAGGCGAGTTTGCAGATTACTTATAAAGAGTGCGAGTTTGCGAGTTTGCGAGTTTGCGAGTTTGCGAGTTTGCCAAGATGATAAAAATAAGTTCGTTATACAAATAACATCCCCTTAAAGTTTAATCATAAACTTAAGGGGATGTATAGTTTAAATAACCACGAGTTGACCGTTGATGGCGCCCGCTTCTTTTAATGCTTCAAGGATTGCCATTAAATCACCCGGCGCAGCACCTACTTCATTAATTGCGCGTACTAAATCGTCAAGGCTCACACCTGGGTTGAATACAAAGGCTCGAGAATCATCTTCGTTAACATCAATAATACTTTGATTAGTAACGGCCGTTTCCCCTTCACTTAATGCGTTAGGCTGAGATACATTTTGCTGTTCTGCAATTGTAACCGTTAGGCCACCATGGGTAATTGCCGCTGCTTGTAACTTTACATTTTTACCTATTACTATAGTGCCTGTGCGTGAATTAACGATAATTTTTGCCGAGGTATCGGCTGGTTTAAACTCTAAATTTTCAAGCGTTGATAAATAAGCAACACGCTGTGATGCATCACGCGGAGCAATCACACGAATTGAGGCTGCATCAAGTGCGTGTGCGCTATCAGGGCCAACCAACTCATTAATCGTTTGCTCTAAACGTTTTGCCGTTGTAAAGTCAGGACGGTTTAAGTTAAAAGTAATATAATCGCCTTGCATAAATGGGCTTTTAATTGCACGTTCAACCGTTGCGCCATTGGGAATACGCCCTACTGTTGGGGTGTTAATAACCACTCGGCTGCCATCGGCACCTTCAACACCTAAACCACCGACAATTAAACTACCTTGCGCTACTGCATAGGTATTACCATCAACCCCTTTTAAGAAAGTTTGCAATAATGTGCCACCGCGTAAACTACCGGCACTGCCGATTGACGATACAGTAATATCAATAGTTTGACCGGGTTTTCTAAATGCAGGTAACTCGGCATGAACAGCAACCGCGGCCACATTTTTAATCTTAGGCTTTAAATTGGAGGCCATGGTAATACCAAAGCTATTGAGCATGGCTTTAAAACTTTGTTCAGTAAAACGACTTTGCTCACCGGTGCCAGGTAAACCGACTACCAGGCCATAACCAACTAACTGGTTTGAGCGAACACCTTCAACCATTGAGACATCTTTGATACGTTCAGCGCTGGCACTACAGTGCCAAACTAATAAACATATACACAGCAACGCTTTCAAGCTATTCATATCAACATCCTTTAAAAAGGGAACAGAGAACTACTGAAGAATCGTGTTAACCACCCTCCCGTTTGAGTCTCTTGCATTTGCCCTTTCCCAGAATACTGAATGCGCGCATTCGCGATTCTGTTAGAGGTCACAGTATTATCTGCGGTAACATCTTGCGGACGAACAAGCCCTTCAAGACGAATAAATTCTTCACCGGTGTTTAAGGTTAACCACTTTTCACCACGGATCACTAAATTACCATTCGGTAATACCCGCATCACATTCACCGAAATATCACCAAATAAACTATTAGATTGATTTGACTTAGTATCCCCTTTAAATTTTGCACCACTGCCAACACCAAATTGAATACTATCGCCGCCAATATTAACGGGTAGTCCGCCTAAACCAATGACAGGGTCGAGGCTAGCATCACTTTGTTTATCCGTTTCAGTTTTAGCTGCTTTTGATGATTGCGTTGATTCTTGCAGTTTAACTGTAATTATATCCCCGGTGCGTAAGGCTTTTTTGTCTGAATATAAATCGTTTGATAAGTAACTATCAAACAATGAGCCTGTTGGTACGACTTGCTCTGCGGCAGGCTCTGGGTACATAGGAGCATAGTATGGATCATCTTGAACCACGCTGTGGTTTTGAGTCGTCATACAGCCACTCAAGATAAATGCACCAGTTAAGACTATAGATAAATTACGCATAACTTTGCTCCGAATTAGTTAAAGTTGCTGACTGATGTAACTCATCATTTCATCAACCGCTGAAATCACTTTTGAATTCATCTCATAAATACGTTGAGTTTCAATCAGGTTAACTAATTCTTCGGTTACATTTACGTTAGAGGTTTCAAGTGCCCCTTGTACAACCGTGCCTAATCCTTCAAGCCCTGGGTTACCTTGTACGGGTGCACCACTGACTGCCGTCTCGGTATATAAGTTTTGCCCTACAGGCTCAAGGCCCGATGGATTAATAAAGTCACTGATCGTTAACTGACCAATCACCACATTTTCAGGCTGCCCTGATATACGCACCGATACCTCGCCATCTTGCGATACAGTAATTGACTGCGCATCATCGGGGACGTTCATTTCTGGCTGCACAGGAAAACCAGCACCTGCTGTTACAATGCGACCATCTTCATCGGTAGTAAATTGACCATTTCGCGAATAAGCAATATTGCCATCAGGCTGCAACACTTCAAAAAAACCAGGGCCAGAGATCATCCAATCCAATGAATTTTCAGTGGTTAACATATTACCTTGGGAAAAGTTTTTCTGGTTGGCAACAACTTTAGTACCCGCACCCAACATTAAACCAGAAGGCATTTCGGTATCTTGTGATGAACGTCCCCCCGGCTGATTGATATTTTGGTACAGTAAATCTTCAAACACAGCACGGCTTTTCTTATAACCAACGGTACTGGCATTGGCTAAATTATTTGAGATCACCGAAATATCGGTTTGTTGAGCATCAAGCCCCGTTTTACTTATCCACAATGCAGGATTCATACTAATGTCCTCTCAATAAAGTTAAACAATACGCAGTAATTGAGTATGTCGTTCGTCAATTTCTTCTGCCGTTTTCATTAACTTAACTTGTAATTCAAATTGGCGTTGATGGCTTATCATATCCACCATTTCATGTACCGGATTCACATTTGACATCTCTAAGGTGCCACTTAGCACCTTCACATCATTAGAGATGTCGCAAAATCCACAGATATCATTTTCCAGTAATTCGGGTTTTGGCCGAAATAGACCATCATTGCCTTTTTCAAGCTCAGAGTTGTTTGCCTTAATCACCTTTAAGCGGTCGACAACTTCTAAAAAGTTAGCGGGTGCACCTTGCGGACGTACTTGAATCGAACCATCTTCACTAAATTCAATCTTTTCGATTGGTAACGGTAAAATGATAGGCCCACCTTCGCCAATAACTTGACGGCCATGACTGGTCATTAAAGCGCCATCAGGGGTGATATTCAGTGTACCGACTTTAGTATATGCCTCATTACCTGAAGCATCTTGTACCGTTAGCCAGCCTTTATCGCTCATCGCAATGTCAAGATCACGGCCAGTTTCAACTATACCGCCAGAGGTCATATTCGAGCCTGGGCGCTCTTGCATAGTAAAAACACGTGTTGGTAAACCTTCCCCAAACGCTTGCATCGAACGTGCTTGTGCGAAGTCAGACTTGAAACCTGTGGTATTCGCGTTTGCTAAATTATTTGCTTTAAGCTCTAGGCCCCGCAAACTTTGCTTAGCACCAGAGGCTGCAATGTAGACCATCTTGTCCATAACATCGACTCACGTTAAAAATCTATAACGTGATAAATGCAAGATAAGTGCCACAATAAATTGACGTGACAAATGTAAGCAAGATAGTGCAAATAAAAAAGGCCGCTAAAAAATAGCGGCCTCGGTGTCGGATTATAAAAAGTAGAACCGAAATTATCGGATCTGCAAGATATTTTGTTGTAGTGTTGAGTTCACTTCTAGTGCACGCGAGTTGGCTTGGAAGTTACGTTGTGCGCTGATCAAATCAACTAACTCATTGGTTAAGTTTACATTCGATTGCTCTAACGCCGATGAGCTAATTTTACCAAATGCGCCCGAATTAGCTTCTCCAGCTATCGGCTCACCAGAGGTTAAACTTTTCTTCCACGAAGTGTTGCCGACTTGTTGTAAGCCCTGAGAGTTTGAAAAGCGGGTTAACGCAACTTGCCCTAAATAATTAGAATCTCCGTTACTATAAGAAGCAACAATTTTTCCATCAACACCAATATCAATATTTGCCAACCGCCCCACAGCTGCACCATCTTGGTCTAGTACTTTATTTTCAAAAGATCCCGCATGTTGTGTCGGTATTTTTGAAGAAGTACCCGCTTCATCACGCCAATTGATAGTTACATTGTTAGGAAAACTAGCGCCATTGCTTAAAATACCTGTCAGGTTAGCGCCATCGAAGACCACTGAATCAAATGTATTTGTCGTATTTGCGGTACCGTTGGTATTGAGTGGTAACCCGTTAGCGTCAAACTGAAATGTTGAAATTGGAGTATATGGTCCAGTAGCGCCTTGCGGGCTTCCATCTGGGTTTACTACTTGACCGTCTAAGGTCGAATAGACTTCCCATTCGTTAGCATTTCCTGTAACAGCTGCATCTGTTTTCACAAAGTACAATTGCATGGTATGCGATTCACCTAACGAATCATAAATATTGGTTGAGGTAGAGTGAGTAATTGAGCCAGATTGAGTTGGATCAAATGGTGTAACAGATGGCGCAGCTTTGGTCGAATCCAACCGAAAAGACGAATATATATTTGTCGTAGCACGCGGTGAGCCTGAAGAGTCAGGAATTTGAATCGCGGTAGATGTGCTCAAACTCACTGATGTCGCATCCCCGCTTGATGGATCCACAGGGAAACCTTGTAAAAAGCTACCTCTTGAGTCAACGATAAAATTATCTTTGTTTAATTTAAACGCCCCTGCACGAGTAAAGGTATGATCTTGTGAACCCAGCTCAGAACTAAGAGCAAAATACCCTTCTCCGCCAATTGCAAGATCCAGTGAATTTTGCGTACCTAATGTTGAACCTTGGTGAAACTGTTGAGATACGGATGTTGTTTGCACACCATCACCATTTTTAGTTTTACCCGAGGTAAAAACTGATGATGCATAGACATCAGCAAATTCAGCTCTCGACTCTTTAAAACCCGTGGTATTTACATTGGCGATGTTATTAGCAGTAACATCTAAATCTTTTTGTGCGGCAGCGATGCCTGTTAACGCAATATTGAAGCTCATAAGTGACCTCTAAACTGTTAATATTAGCCTTCGGCTAGAAATATACTTTAAATGTTTTATGCAATTTCTGCGACATCAGTCAGCTTAATCGCACCAGCTTTAGTGTTGATAATAATGCCATTAGCACCATTAATGCTTACACTTTCAATGTTTTTATATGTGGCCATAGGTAAGCTAGTAAACTCCTCTCCCATGCTGCCCTCAGCTTTTATACTGTATTCTCCTTCTGGAAGGCTTTCACCTGCTTCATTTTTGCCATCCCAGCTAAAGCGTAAACCGCCTGCTGGTTGAGTATCTAAATTAATAGTTCTCACAAGTTGTCCAGAGGCATCCGTAATACTGAGCTTTAAATCTTTAACAGGACTTTCGATTGCGATTATGCCCGAGGCTTCACCGCTGCTGTTAAGATCTAATGTATCTGCTTCTACTAAAGCCTTCTTACCAACCAGAGTTGATGCCTGCAACGCAGAATTGGAGGTCATTGAAGCTGCCAAAGACTCAAATTTTGAATTTAAATTTGCGATACCTTCCGCCATAGTGAAATTGGTCATTTGCGCAATCATTTGATCGTTGTCTGCAGGTTTGCTGGGGTCTTGAAACGACAGCTGCTGCGTTAACAACGAGAAAAAATCTTCTTGCGTGAGTGCATCACTTTTCTTTTCGTCAGTAACTTGGTTATTCTGCCCGCGAAGTGAATCAATATAACTTGACGATACAGTACTGATATCGTTACTCATAATCTAACCCTCAATTACCGCTGCCCAAGCAACAGTGTTTTACTTAACATTTGCTTAGCTGCATCTGCAACTTGCACATTGGTTTGATAAGAGCGTGAGGCGGAAATCATATTAGCCATTTCTTCAACGACATTAACGTTAGGTTTGTAGATATAACCGTTTTCATCCGCACTTGGATGGTTTGGGTTATATTCAATTTGCAAAGGTTTATCACTCTCGACAATTCCTAGCACTTTAACGCCAACAGACGAGCCCTGATTATTACCCGTTGATTCTGATGCTTTCATCAGCTCAGCAGCAAAAACAGGGTGACGCGCTCGATACGTTTGGTCTTGGCTTGAGCTGATGGTATTCGCATTCGAAATATTACTCGCGGTTGTATTCAAGCGCACATTTTGTGCACTCATGCCACTACCTGAAATATCAAAAACGTTATATAAACTCATGCTTATGCTCCTTGACCACCGAGGGCTTTTTTAAGGCCTGAAATTTTACCACTCATAAACTGCAGGCTTGCCTGATACTCTAATGAGTTCTTTGTATACAAGTTTCGTTCCACTTGTATATCAACCGAGTTACCATCACCTGTATCTGCTTGATTTGGCGAGCGAAACATTTCACTGTTGCCGACATAACGACTACCACCGGCAATGTGGTTTGGGTTAGTTGTTACCATGTTATTGCCGCCTTGTTGGTGGCTTTTTGCCGCTTTCAATGCCGTGGCAAAGTCGATGTCTTTCGCTTTATAGCCCGGCGTATCAGCATTAGCGATATTGGTTGCTAATAACTCAGCACGTTGCGAACGGATCAACATTGCATGAGGATGAACCCCAAATGCTTTATCAAAACTGATAGCCATAACCATCTCCAAAAAATTGACTTAGGATGACTAATGCAAAAGATGAGCCAGTTTAACTAGCTACTAGGGATATAAAGGTCTTGGGAAGTGACTCGGTGTTTACATTACTTGTAGGGAGTGGCTTGCCACCGCGTTTACGTTAAATATAGGAACTAGGTTCTAGGGAAGTGACTAGCCGTTAGGATCCTAAAACCGAGCACTTGGAAATTCATGGCTAAAGCCATTTCCTACGGTGTGTCTGCTCATTTACCCACGTTCACTTCTCTTTGTGCAAAATATATCTTTAAGTGATTGATTCACCATAGAACAGCGAGTTAAGAAGTTAAGAGCTCGCTACGCTTATGCGCAATGATTGTAAGAATAGGCACTAGATTTTAGGGGAGTGACTAGCCGTTAGGCTCCTAAAACCGAGCACTTGGAAATGCATGGCTAAAGCCATTTCCTACGGTGTGTCGGCTCATTTACTCACATTCACTTCTCTTTGTGCAAAATATATCTTTAAGTGATTGATTCACCATAGAACAGCGAGTTAAGAGCTCGCTACGCTTATGCACAATGATTGTAAGAATAGGCACTAGGTTTTAGGGAAGTGACTGGCCGTTAGGCTCCTAAAACCGAGCGCTTGGGAATTCATGGCTAAAGCCATTTCCTACAGGTGTATCTTGTGCAAAAGAGCTTTATTTGCACAGGATAAACGCGAGCCTACTAATTATAAGGGGCCGTCAGGTCTTAATTTTAAAATACTATTTCTTTTGGTAAATAATGCCTGGATTACAACGCACCATATCAAATTCGTCACTTAATCCCGACATAGATTCAGAGGCACCTAAAAACAAATACCCTTTAGGGTTAAGTGCTTGCGCAAATTGCGCAATAATTTTCGCTTTCACTTCTGGGGCAAAATAAATGAGTACATTACGGCAAAAAATAATATCGAATTTACCCATTAACGCATATGAATCCAATAAGTTGAGGTGCCGAAAACTGACCAATTTCTTGATTGAATCATTCACTTGCGCCATGCCATTGCCGCTATCTTTAAAGAACTTCTTTCTACGCTCTATCGACAGCCCTCGGGCTAAAGCAAGCGAGTCGTATTCTGCATGCTTGCACATATCCAACATGGTATTAGAAATATCGGTGCCGATGATCTGTGCCCCCATTTTTAACACGCCCGGTTGTTTTGCCTGAAACTCAGCAACAGACATAGCAATAGAGTACGGCTCTTGGCCTGATGAACTTGCTGCAGACCAAATTTTTAGCGGTCGACGCAACTCTTTATGCTCTGGAAATAATTTACTTTGTAATAGTTCAAACGGGTATTGGTCCCGAAACCATAACGTTTCATTGGTGGTCATAGCATCTACCACTGCGGCACGTAACTGCCGCTCATGCGGACTCAGCGTTTTACTAACCAATTGCGACAATGATGCGACATTAAAACGCACCATTAGCGGAGCAAGTCTGCTTTTAACTAAATAAAGCTTATTATCACCTAGCACAATGCCACATTGTTGCTCTAAAAAAGAACGAAACTGATCGTACTCGCGTTGCTCTAAATGCTTATTTTCCAAAGTTACACCGCCTTTTCAAATTAGTCACAATGAACCCATTTTTTCACTGCTGTAGCTAATTCATCCGGATTGAACTTAGCAATAAAGTCATCAGCGCCAACTTTTTCAATCATCGCCTGATTAAACACCCCACTGAGCGATGTATGTAAAATAACATGCAATGGAGCTAATTTTGGATCTGCTTTAATTTCTGCTGTTAAGGTATAGCCGTCCATTTCTGGCATTTCAACATCAGAGATCAATAGCCCTACTCGTTCGGTAATATCGTTGATACAATCTAGCTCGGCGATCTCTCGTAATCTTATTAGCGCTTCTTTGCCATTTTTGGCAAGTTCTGTTTGTACGCCTAATGGTTCAAGGGCACGTTTAACTTGATTACGAGCAACCGCAGAATCATCGGCAATAAACACAATGCGTTCACCTAAGTCTTTTTGAATTTCACCGTCATTCGCTATTGCAGCACTGACTTCGGTATTCACCGGACAAATTTCATTTAATATTTTTTCAACATCGAGAATTTCAACCAATTCGTTTTCAATTTCTGTCACTGCAGTTAAATATGAATATCGACCCGCTCCTGATGGTGGCGGCATTATTTTTTCCCAATTCATATTAACTATTCGCTCAACACCGCCAACTAAAAAGCCTTGCACAGAGCGGTTATATTCAGCAATGATGATGAAGCTATCTTTAATATTCTCGATCGCAGGGCCACCTACGGCCATCGATAAATCGATAACAGAAATAGTTTGGCCACGAATATGCGCGACGCCTCTTATATACGGGTTTGATTTTGGCATATTTGTTAAAGGAGGGCATTGCAGTACTTCTCTCACTTTAAACACATTAATACCAAAGCGCTGCCGCCCTCTAAGCTTGAATAATAATAATTCAAGGCGGTTTTGCCCAACCAACTGAGTACGTTGATTAACTGAGTCTAAAATGCCTGCCATTTCAATCTCCTAAAGAAAGCGAATAATAACGGAACAATAATTGCTTTCTTTCTGTAAAGCTACATAACTACACGGGAGCGTCTGTTTATTGACGCTAAATATTTATACCCTGTTTTCAACCATAAGCATAGTCGAAACATTATGAGTTTGTTAAAAAAAAGCCGAAGATACAGTGTTTTTTATTTTCTTGCTAGCCTATGCCTAGTTGCGCCACTGGCTGCGCAAACTTACAGTAAAGAGCAACTACAAGAACTCGCTGTATCTTATGTATACGATCAGCTCGATCCCGCTACCGCAGATGACAAACAACTTAATGCCTTAAGTTTAGACAGTCGCATTCCTGATCGCAGTTGCGAAAACGAACCTTCGTATACTATTCCTACTGAGCCGCCTTTTAATCGGCAGATCACCGTACAAATAAAATGTGATGATTTAAATGGCTGGAGTCAATACGTGCACGTGCGTATGATTGAGCTCACCCCTGTGATCGTCGCGAGCGAAAATATAAGTCGTGGTGAAGTCATTGAAACTCACCACTTGAGCTTGATTATGAAACCAAAACATTTTGTTCGCGCGCAATACTTGCAAGACGAACAGCTGTTAATTGGCAGTCGCAGTAAACGTAATATCCGCAGCGGTTATCCCGTCGCTTTAAATCAAATTTGTATGGTCTGTAAAGGAGATAATGTTACTATCTTTGCAACCATTCGTGGGTTAAAAATAAAAACTTCCGGTTTAGCACTAGAAGATGGTACTTTAGGTGAGCAAGTTAAAGTAAAAAATGCGAAATCAGGAAAAGTTTTAAATGCCCGTGTTGACGGTGTTGAGTCTGTGCAGGTAATTATCTAAATTTTCGCATTTATGCTAAAGTTTCTAATGTGTATGCCGATAACTAGGCATAAGTTGGGTAACGTATAGGTTAAAATCATGGTAAGCCAAGTAAATAAAGGTCAGCAACAGGCTAATGTGTTGACCAATGCTAAACAGCAAAAAGTTGATTTGCAAAACAATAATGCAAATACTGCGCAAGCAAATGCCCCTAAAGCAGCTGCTGATTCAGTGAGTTTGACACCTCAAGCTCAGCAATTAAAATCATTACAAGATAAGGCTCAACAGTCTTCTGGTTTTGATAGTAATAAAGTTGCTGAACTTAAAAAGGCCATTAGTGAAGGTAAATATCAAATTGATGCTGAAAAGTTAGCCAAAAATATCGCTGCATTTGAGTTTGACGTGTATGGCTGATCACAACAGTTTGATCTGCTCTAAACTTGTTATGCAGCTCAATAGTTTAACATCGCTGGCTGATATCTTAGATGATGAATTAACAGCTATCGCCTCCCGTCGTGGTGAGGGCTTAAAAGACATCGCGAAACAAAAGCTTGGTTTTTTGAGCCAAATACAAACCTTAGATAAAGAACTTAAAACTTTACTCGCAAGTAATGAACTCGAATCTACCGAAGTCACAGACTTGATTGCTGACGTACGTAAATTATTAGAATCATGTAAAAAGAAAAATGATGTTAATGCTCATGCAGCCCATCATGCCCAATTAACTGTAAAACAGTTAAAAGACATTTTAATTGGCGTGCCAACGTCAACAACCTATGACCAAGGTGGTAGTGTTGTCCACGGTAACAGCAAGATCGTCCATAATTTAAAAGCGTAGTGCTCGCTCGTAGAAAATATCCTTTGTAATTTCCTTTCCTGTTTTTAGCAATACTTTTATTAAGCTAGCAACTGATTTATTAGACTGCCCCCAACTCCTAGCTAAGATTCAAAATAATAAAGCGCGAGAACAACCCGCGCTTTACATTGATACTATGAATTCATTAGCTATCGATTTGATTATTGCCACTTTCGATTAATTTCTTAATCATTTCCTCCGACTGGTTTTGTACATCAATAGCAGGCTCAGCGGAGGTCGATGTATCGCCATTGAAAGCGATACTACTTTCTTCGCTCCCAGAGTCTAAGGCTAGCAGATCGGTTTGACCAACATCGCTCAACACATCATTGATTGTTAAATCCAGTGGCTCTGACTCACGACTAACGGTATTGTCAGCAACTAGGATGCGACTTAAATCAATACTTTCATCTTGTGATAGTTCATTGCTAAAGGTAACACTTGATTCTGATACCTCTGCCTGCGCTATGCTCTGCTCTGCCTCCACACTGGCTGGTGCTGGATCATCATTAATATTGCCAGAAGCAACGTCCTGATTGTCTGTATCTTTAGCAAGGTAATTTCCTGCTTGATCAAGTGTTAAGAAATAATAATCTTCACCACTTAACAGGTCCAAATCTAATAAAGATAACGTATAACTCCAATCACCGTTGGCGTTAGTTGTGGTACTTGGGTAACCTTCTAATACATCAAGATCAATACCCAATAAGCCTACGCCAATTAAGCTTGCGCCGATAATATAAATTTCAGTTCCCGGTGGTGCATCGCCTTCTGCTGAAGGAAGTATCAGACCCAATATGCCAGGATTATAATCCGTCACATTAAACTCAATAGGAGTGGTATCAACTATTAAGCCATTGCCTGATGCAGTACCCATGTTACCCGCAGCATCTTCGATACTAACACTTACCGTATACGTGCCATCCAATAACCCTGCAGGAAAATCACTGATATCATCTCCTAATGAAGCTGACCAGTTACCATCATTATCGGTTGTAACTGTTTGCTGATAGCCGCTGCCAAAGCTTATTACCACCTCTGAATTCGCTTCACTTGACGTTCCTGTGATCAGTGGGCTCGTATCATAAGTTAAAACTAAGCCACTGGTAATTGCGACTTCTGGCGCTACCGTATCTATGATGCCTGTACTTTGCGCTGATGATTCATTTCCTAACTCATCGGCAGCACTGACATTAACAGTGTAAGTGCCATCTGCTAAGCCATTAATTACTTCAACCCCCCAGCTACCATCGGCATTAGATGTTGTGGTCAGCGTTTGTGCATTGCCAGCACTGTCAGTGACCAACACTGTCACTAAAGTGCCTGCTGGTGCACCACTGATAGAACCATTTATGGCCGGTGTCCAATCATTCGTAATTGCAGGCGCGGTCACTAAAATACTAGGTCCCGTATAGTCCATATTTATGGTAATAGTTTCACTAGTGCTGTTACCGGCAAGATCTGTTACCACGACACTGATCTGAGCATCTCCTTCAGTCAGCGCATCTGTTGCTGCAACGCTCCAAGTTCCGTTTGCAAGTACCTGAGTTGATAGGTTCTGTATTGCACCGTTACTCGCTACTATGGTTACCTCAACAGTTGAACCTTGTTGTGCATTACTGGTACCAGCAATCAGTGGTGTTGTATCTGCAGAACTCAGTGTAGAGGTAATCGCAAGCGTTGGTGGTGTGAGATCAATCACTAATTGTGCAGAACTTGAAGAGCTTAGGCCTGCTTGCGTAACACTGGCGGTCACGGTGTAACTTCCCTCCAGTAGGGCATCAGGCACATCCACACTCCACACTCCACCGTTTAAGGTGGCAGTAAAGCTTTGTAGGTCACCACCTGCATTGCTAATAACAACATTAATGGTACTGGCATCTGGTGCATCACTAGTACCGCTTATTTGTGGCGTTGTATCATTGGTAGCCATTAATGCGTTAATACCGATACTTGGCGCACTGGTATTAAGCACCCCAGTTACCTCATTAGACACGCTAGTATTACCAGCTAAATCGCTGACTGATGCGACCACGCTAATATTACCATCCACTAAACTATCCGTTACCGCAACAGACCAACTTCCATCAGCAAGCACCTGAGTTGTATAACTGTATGGTTGCGCGCTATCGGTTACCGTTACGCTAATTGTCGTTCCAGCAGGTTCATCACTGCTACCAGTGATTGTTGGTGTTGCAAGGTTAATCGTACCAATCGCATCCACAGTGATTACTGGCGCAAGCGTGTCTATTTCGCCAGTCGTCGTTGTGCTTGTTGTTAACCCTGCGGCATCAGTAATTGTCGCGGTTACGCTGTATTCCCCCTCAGGAAGTGGATCACTTTGTACTTGCCAATTGCCGCTGCTATCAACCTCAGCTGTTAGGTTGTGGGTATTATCATTGCCATCGACTATCACCACAGATACAGTACTTCCCTCTGGTTCATCACTGGTTCCTGAGATAGTCGGTGTAGCGTCATTTCCTAAACCAAGGCCTACAACATTAATACTTGGTGCCACAGTATCTATCGTTATACTGCCGGTGCGTGAGGTACTATTACCGGCTTCATCGGTAATGCTTGCCGTTACTGTGTATGTGCCATCTACTAATGCCTCAGCTGAGACTTGCCAAGTACCATTTTCTGCTACTGTGGTCGTTAAGGTTTGCCCATCGACCGTGACCGTAACTTCGCCCCCTGTTAGGTTGCTATTACCACTAATTTGTGGCGTCTCGTCGCTGCTGATAGGGGTTGAGTTAAGTACTAAGCTTGGTGCTGTGGTATCAATAACACCTGAAGCGGTTTGCTCGGTTAAATTACCTACGCCATCACGTACACTGGCTGTCACTGAATATTGCCCATCGGCTAAACTTTGTGGCACATCCGCAGACCAACTACCATTGGCTTGTACTGTTGCCGTGAAGGTTTGCTCAGCAACACCTTGGCCAGTAACCACGAGTGTGACTTGTGCACCTTCACCTAAGTCAGTGGTACCACTGATGGTTGGTGTGCTATCCATAGTCAGCGCTGGAGCGTCTAAGGTAAGCTCAGGTGCTGTGTTATCAAAGTCTAAGGTGCTGATGGTGGTGGTATTGCCCGCCGCATCGGTTGCAGAGGCTTCAACGTAAGCCAGTGTTAGCAATGATACCGATAAATTCAATACGCTCCAGTCACCGTTTGCATCAACAGTGGCAGTGTAAGGTAAACCTACCGCGCCTCCCACCAAGTGATTTGTAATAGTGACTACGCTACCCTCAGGCAAATCAGATGTTCCCGATAAAGAAATTAAACTTCCCAATAAGAATGACGGGACGATTGTCAATTCTGGTGGTGTTATATCAACTTCACCACCGGTTTTACTGTCTTCACCTTGATTGCCTGCCACATCGGTGATCGTTGCTTTAACAGAGTAAACACCTTCTGCTAATGCGGTGTTTGCCGCTGCTTGCCAATCACCTTGAGCATTCGTAGTGACGATTACAACCTGCTCAGTACCACTTGCATCCGTAAAGGTAACCTCAACAGTGGCATTCGCTTCATCAGATGTACCACTAATAAGTGGCGTTGTATCTTGTGTTAATACCAAGCTGCTTTGGTCAATGGTAATTTCAGGGTTAATACTATCAATAACAGCATTGGCAGTTTGTTGCCCAGCATTACCTGCAGTATCAGTGACTACAGCAGTGACGGTGTAAGCGCCTTCAGCAAGTGTTTGAGATGCTTCGACTTGCCATGTCAAGTCCGCTGCAAGTGTCGTATTAACGGTATGACTAGCACCTTGTGCATCTGTAAAGGTAACCGCAACGGTGTTCCCAGCAACAGCATCTAACGCTGCTCCTGAAACAACCGGTGTTTTATCTGCTGTGCTGCTTAATAAATCAATCAACACTGTAGGTGGAGTTAGGTCTATGTCACCTGTTGTTTGAGCCGAATTGCTATTTCCGGCAATGTCCGCAATGGTTGCAGCAACGCTATAATTTCCTTCTGCAAGCTCACTTGCAAGCGCAACAGACCATGTACCATTTGCTTTGACCGTTGCCTGCGCCGATTGCTCGGTGCCAGCACTATCGGTGACCAACAATGTAACGATAGTGCCTTGTGCAGCATCTGATGTGCCACTAATTAATGGTGTTGTATCATTTGTAATACTCGGTGTATTAACAGCCAATGTTGGTGCGGTTAAGTCTATTGCAAGGCTAGTGCTGGATGAACCAGTTAAACCGTCCTCGCTAACAACGGCATTCACAGTATAACTACCCTCAACAAGTTCATCACTGACATCAATAGTCCATTGCCCAGCCAAAGCTTGAGTGGTCAATGTTTGCACCACAATGCCCGAGGCAATAATTTCAATCGTTACATCAGTACCATCTCTGGCATCTGTGGTACCAGAGATGGTTGGTGTGGTATCCATCGTGGGTTGTAAACTCGCAATCGAGATAGTCGGCGCATTGGTATCCAATGTTGCGTTACTTGAAGCCAATGCTTGATTGCCAGCAGCATCACTCACATTAGCCGTAATAGTAACTGCGCCATCGTTCAATGCATCAATAACTTGCACTGACCAACTTCCATCGGCTTGTACAACAGCAGTTAGTTGATAACTGTTTAAATTATCACTGACATTCACCGTCACCGTTGCACCAATTTCATCACTACTGCCTGAAATAACCGGTGTAGCGTCGTTAAATGTGCCTAACCCGTCTAAAGTTAAAGTTGGATCTAATGTATCAACGGTACCAGTGCCCTGCGCTGTGCCAATATTATTAGCAGCATCTGTAATTGTGGCCGTGACAGTGTAAGCACCATCGGCAATCTCTACGCTTGGACTTGCCGAGTAACTTCCATCGGCTTGCACTTGGGCTGTAAATTGCTGACTGTCACCATTGGCATCAACCAAAACAATGACCACTTCAGTACCTTGCGGCTCAGTTGAAGTTCCTGAAATAGTCGGCGTTGGATCATTCGTTACACCTGGATCCGCCATCGTCAATACAGGCGTAATACTATCAATTAACAGCGTGGCAGATGCAGTTTGTAGATTCCCGGCGTCATCAGTGATACTCACTTCAACAGGGTAACTGCCATCATTCAATGCCGTTGGGATTGTTACCTGCCAAGTACCATCATTTGCAACCGTCGCTTGCAGAGTTTGTCCGTCAACCACAACCGAGACTTCAGCACCAATCTCATTACTACTGCCTGTAATCGTTGGTGTTGCATTAGCCGTTGGTTGTAGATTGTCTATCACTAAACTTGGCGCAACACTATCAACCACGCCAGTGGTTTGTTCCGTGGTTAAATTACCAACACCATCACGCACAGATGCGGTGACTGTATAGGTTCCCTCTGCGAGTGCTTGTGATACAGACACGGACCAAGTTTGATCCGCTTGAACAACCGCGGTAAATGTTTGGCTGACATTATCGCTATCAACCACAGTCAAGTTAATCACAGTGCCTTGACCCATATCAGTATCACCTGAAATGACAGGTGTTGTGTCATTGCTCAATGCGTTAACACTGACCGTTAACTCAGGTGCTATGTTATCAAAGTCGAGTGTACTGACCGTACTTGTATTCCCTGCAGCATCAGTTGCGCTGGCAGTAACATAGGCTAGGTTAAGTAATGGCACCGTTAAGTTTAGTAATTGCCAATTACCATTAGCATCTGTGGTTGCCGTATACGTTGCACCAATCAAACCTCCAACTAAGTTCTCGGTAATAGTGATGGTACTTCCCGCAGGTAAATCTGAATCACCTGACAGTGATACCAAATTACCTAACAAGAAAGAAGGTATAATTCTCAGCTCTGGTGGGATTGTATCCACCACGCCATTATCACTGGCGTTGCCGGTATTACCTGCGGCATCGGTGAGACTGGCAGTCACGGTGTACGCACCATCGATAAGCGGCTGCGTGGCTTCTGCACTCCAATTACCGTTAGCATTGGTTTGTACTGTCACCGTATGGCTGCCATTGGCATCCGTAAAGGTAATCGCAATGTCACTATTGGCTAGATCCGATGTCC
>NZ_DRGM01000119.1 GCF_011050055.1 Pseudoalteromonas prydzensis
AACCAACAGTGAAGATGCATTTCAAATCGTAATGAATTCATTTGCGCGTAGCATTGAAGCGCACACCTCCTATTTATCGCCACGCAGAGCTGAACAGTTTAAGATGGACATGGATCTTGAACTTGAAGGTATAGGTGCCGTACTTAGCTATGACGAAGATTACACGGTTATTCGCAGTCTAGTTCCTGGCGGACCTGCTGATAAGTCTGAGCAAATTAAAGCGGACGACCGCATTATCGGTGTTGCACAAGATAAAGAAGAATTTGTTGATGTAATTGGCTGGCGTTTAGATGACGTAGTTGATTTAATTAAAGGCCCTAAAGGCACTAAGGTACGGTTACAATACTTAAAAGGTGTTGACGACCATGGCGCACCAAAAGTCGTTGAAATTATACGTGATAAAATTCGTTTAGAAGACCGCGCCGCAAAATCAGAAGTCTTTGCGGCAAAATATGCTGATTTAACCAGCAAGATTGGGGTCATTGAAATCCCTGGTTTTTATAACAATCTGTCTAAAGATGTAAAAGTTGAACTGGCTAAGTTAAAAGAAGCTAAGGTTGACGGCATCATTATCGACCTACGCCAAAACGGTGGTGGCTCACTTTATGAAGCAACACAACTATCTGGATTGTTCTTCGACCAAGGCCCTGTGGTTCAAATACACACTTTGAACAACCGCATTGAAGAACAAAAAGACCGTGACGGTGTCACATTTTACGATGGTCCATTAACCGTATTGGTTGATCGTTATAGTGCGTCTGCGTCTGAGATTTTTGCAGCCGCCATGCAGGACTATGGCCGTGCAATTGTTATCGGTGAGCAAACATTTGGTAAAGGCACAGTGCAACAGCATAAGGGCTTAGGTCGTGCTTATGATTTATACGATAACCCACTTGGCAGTGTGCAATACACCATTGCGAAGTTCTATCGCATTAATGGTGGTAGTACCCAACATAAAGGCGTGATCCCAGACATTTCATTCCCATCAGCAATTGACCCAGCAGAGTGGGGAGAAAGCCAAGAAGATAATGCATTACCATGGGATAGCATTATTCGTGCAAAATATAATTCAGTCGATGACTTAGATGCAGCAATAGCTTACTTAAGCAAAGCCCATGATGAACGTATTAAATCTGAGCCTGAATTTAACTATGTGTTTGAAGATATTACACGCTATAAAGAAGAAAAAGATCGGAAAACGATTTCATTAGTTGAAGCTCAACGTATTAAAGAAAAAGACGAAGGTGAAGCGCGTGCTTTAGCACGTACTAACGAAAGACTGGTTCGTTTAGGTGAAAAGCCAGTTGAAAACTTGGATGATGTGCCTGACGTTTTAGACGATTTAGACCCATTTTTAGAGGAAGCCGCATTAATTACGCAAGACTATATTAAATTTGGTCGTGTAGCTAAGAAATAGGGCGATTTTCCCGATTAATTTAAAAGGCGCTTTTGCGCCTTTTTTACTGCCTAAAACTATTGGTATTGCTATAATCACCGATTAAACGCAGATAATTAGTTACGCTCAATGTCGTGTTCGTGCTAAAAATAATAATTAAACGCGTATATAAATACGTGTAGGAGCCTCTATTTTGAAGTCATTAGAAGAAAAACCTATCCCACAGGCCAGCTTTTTTGATGCCCTGATCCCTATTACTGTACTGATCTGTTTGCTTGGTGCTGCGGTTTACCTATTTGGTGATAGCTCATCATCTGGACCAAACCAAATAGCCTTGTTGTTTGCAACCTTTACAGCAGCACTGATTGGCCTGAAAAATGGCTACACCTGGAAAAAATTAGAGCAAGCAATGATTGAAGGGATCACTTTATCATTGGGCGCGATATTAATTTTGTTAATGGTTGGTGCGCTAATTGGTACTTGGCTGCTTTCAGGCACAGTGCCAACGTTGATTTATTATGGCTTGCAAGTCATCAACCCTAGTTGGTTTTATGCCGCAAGTTGCTTAATTTGTGGCATCGTGGCAATGAGTATTGGTAGTTCTTGGACCACTGCGGCAACAATAGGTGTTGCATTACTGGGGGTTGCCACAGGACTTGGTTTAGAGCAGACAGTGACAGCGGGTGCGGTAATATCCGGTGCTTACTTTGGCGACAAGCTCAGTCCATTGTCTGAAACAACCAATTTAGCCCCGGCGGTTGTGGGCGCTGATCTATTTGAACATATCCATCATATGCTGTGGACTACGGTGCCAAGCTTTGTCATTGCTTTGATCATTTTTGTGTTTATGGGCTTTAACGCTACGGCCTCCAGTGAAGCTGGCCGTATTGATGAGATCACAGCCATTTTGCAGCAAAACTTTAATATTGGTTTTGAAATGCTGGTGCCATTATTAGTTTTACTCGTGTTAGCGATTAAAAAAATGCCTGCATTTCCAGCGATTTCAATTGGTGCGGTGATTGGTGCGGTTTGGGCTATGCTGTTTCAGTCAGACTTAATTGCATCACAAATAGATGGCTCAAAAGGCGAGCTTGTTGGTTATTTCAAGCTAGTTTGGACGACCTTTTTTGATGGTTTTAGCATCGCAACGGGTGATGAAAAAATGAACTCTTTGCTCAGTGGTGGCGGCATGTCTGGTATGTTAACCACGACTTGGCTGATCATGACTGCCTTGATGTTTGGTGCCATTATGGAAAAAACTGGCTTGCTTGATATTTTTGTAAAAAGCATTCTTAAAATTGCGAAAAGTACCGGTTCGTTGATCACCGCGACAATCGCAACCTGTATTGGTACTAACGTGATTGCAGCTGATCAGTACATCGCCATTGTGGTGCCTGGTCGGATGTTTAAAGAAGAATATAAAAAACGTGGCTTGCAGCCAGTTAACTTATCAAGAACATTAGAAGATGGCGGAACGATCACCAGTCCTCTGATCCCATGGAACACCTGTGGTGCGTACATGCAAAGTGTCTTGCTGATCAATCCCTTTGATTATGCGCTGTATGCATTTTTTAACCTTATCAATCCATTGTTAGCTGTTGTGTATGCTTACCTCGGCATTAAAATCTTACGTATTAAGCCTAAACAACAGGCATAAATTAGTTGCTCCCCGCTGTCGGGGAGCCATTTTTGGAGTTTTCCATGACTGCATTAAAAAAACCTCAAGCCCAGTATCTTAAAGACTACCAAGCTCCACCGTATTTTATTGACCATGTTGATTTAACCTTTGATCTTGCACCGTTAAACACCCGTGTAACAAGTGTGATGACCATTCATAAAGTGATTGCGGGCACGGCTGACTTAGCGCTTGATGGCATTGATTTAACATTAATTTCAATTGCTGTGGACGGCACTGCTTATACTGATTACACGTTACGTGATGAGCAGCTTGTGATCCATAATTTACCAGCACAGTGCCAAGTAACTATCGTTAATGAAATTGCACCAAAAACGAACACTTCTTTAGAAGGATTATATTTATCCGGTGGCGCGTATTGTACGCAATGTGAGGCACAAGGTTTTAGAAAAATAACCTATTACCTTGACCGCCCAGACGTACTTGCCAGTTTTGACGTGACTATTATTGCTGACGAGCAATTTACTCATTTATTATCAAATGGGAATAAATTAGCGGAAGGTAAATTAGACAATGGGCGTCACTTTGCTAAATGGCAAGACCCATTTAAAAAGCCAAGTTACTTGTTCGCACTTGTTGCAGGGGATTTTGATGTACTTGCAGATAGCTTTGTAACAAAAAGTGGTCGCAATATTGAATTAGCCTTATTTGTTGATAAAGGGAATTTACCGAAAACCCCTCACGCCATGGCATCACTAAAAAAATCAATGCAGTGGGATGAGCAGCGTTTTAATCTTGAGTATGATTTAGATATTTACATGATCGTTGCTGTGGATTTTTTCAATATGGGCGCGATGGAAAATAAAGGGCTAAATATCTTTAATTCTAAATGCGTGTTAGCGAATCAAGAGACCGCCACAGATAAAGATTACCACACTATAGAGTCAATCGTTGGCCATGAATATTTTCATAACTGGACAGGAAACCGAGTGACCTGTCGTGATTGGTTTCAACTGTCGTTAAAAGAAGGCTTAACGGTTTTTCGCGATCAAGAGTTCAGCAGTGATTTAGGCTCGCGAGCATTGAATCGTATTGATGCGGTCAAAGTGATGCGTACCCATCAATTTAGTGAAGATGCAGGCCCAATGGCACACCCGATCCGTCCTGAGCAAGTCATTGAAATGAATAACTTCTATACAGTAACTGTATACGATAAAGGTGCTGAAGTTATTCGCATGCTGCACACCTTATTGGGAGAGCAAAAATTCCAGCAGGGTATGGCACTGTATTTTCAGCGCCATGATGGACAAGCCGTTACCTGCGATGATTTTGTTGCAGCCATGAATGACGCCTCAGGCATAGATTTAACTCAATTTAAACGTTGGTACAATCAAGCAGGAACACCACGCTTGATTGTTAAGCAAGATTATGATGCCCAGCAGGGCATTTTCTCACTTAACATAGAGCAGCTCGCGCCGCTCAATCAACCCGATAACGCGCCTTTACACATCCCATTTGCCATTGAGTTACTTGATGCGCAAGGACACTCAGTGCCATTGAGTTTTGCAGGCAACCGTGTTGACCATGTGCTTGATGTGACAAACAAACAGCAAAGTTTTAGTTTTGATGGCTTAACGGCAAAGCCGGTTGCAGTGCTATTAGAAGATTTTTCAGCGCCGTGCATTGTACAGCAGCAAACTACCCAGGCTGATCTATTACATATAATGCGTTTTGCCCGCAGTGATTTTTCACGTTGGGATGCCCAGCAACAATTATTTATTAGCGCTGTTAAAGCCGCGATTAAAACGCCAACACAGAATCTGCTTGATGATGAAGTTATTAACGCGTTGCGCAGTTTAGTTATTGAAAAACAAGGTGATTTAGCTCTTATTGCCGAGCTGTTAAAATTACCTAGCTTTGACACCTTAGCCGCTGAATTTACAGTGATCCCAGTGGATGAAATTGTTGCTATAACACAACAATTTGAACAGCAAATCGCCGGGCAATTGCACCGCGAGTTCACGGCATGTTATCAAAGTTTAATCGATGATGGCTCTGTGAGTGCTGCCGCTGTCGCAGTGCGCGCACTAAAAGGCATGTGTTTACATTACTTAGCAAAAATCAATGAACTTGAGAATAATCAATTACTGATCAGTGCCGCTAATTCCCATAATATGACTAATGTATTGGCTGCCCTTAGTGCTGTTGTTAAAGCCGATAGTTCATTAGCGAGTGAATTATTAAACCAATTTGACAGTCAGTGGCGCCATGATGTGCTGGTGATGGATAAATGGTTTGCATTACAAGCAATGCAAGGCGCAGACAACGCCATTGCTAACATTGAAAAGCTATATCAACACCCTTGTTTTGATTTTTCAAATCCAAATCGGGTTAGGGCGTTAGTCGGCAGTTTTAGTCACTTTAATACCGCACAATTTCACCGTAAAGACGGTGCAGGTTATCAGCTGTTAGGTGATTTATTGGTTAAGTTAAACGCCATTAATCCACAAAATGCATCGCGTATGCTTACGCCATTTATGTCGTGGCGTCGTTATGATGAAGTACGTTCAGTGGCGATGAAAACACAGCTGCAACGCCTTGCTGAACTGGACAACTTGAGCGATGATCTATTTGAAAAAGTTGATAAAGCATTACACTAAATTATGGTTGAATATTATTTTCTACTTAATCTTACCTACAAGCAGTGTATGGATTATTACGCAGGGAAATACACTTCGGTACAAGTAATTGAAGATGGCGGCAAAAAAGTTCGTTTTGCCGCAAGCCATTTACGCCCTTTTATTTCTTCTTTAGGAGTGAGAGGGCGCTTTCGGCTTTTGCTTACTCCTGAACATAAATTCTTACGTTTGGAGCGCGTTGCCTAAAACAATATTTTAAAATAATTACTTATAATATTGTTTTTTTGTTAATTCGATTTGTTCTATTGTTAATTTACGTGTATAAATTATCTGGTAGGACGTCTTACCATTGCGTAAACGCCAACTAAACAGAAAAATTATGACGGATTGAACGCGTTCTATTTGTAATTTCTTTATTTCGCTTCTATCGTTACGACTACACTAAAAACAATAACTTGATCACAAAATTACCCGCGACAGGGGGAACACACAATGATAAGAAGATCGCTTTTTGTTAAAAACAAAATATTTTTAGGCCTAGCTGCTGCAACGTTAGGTTTATCAACGGGCGTAACACACGCTGCTACATTTGAGGCTGGAGGGTTTGATATTACCTTCGACTCTACTTTTTCTTATGGGCAAAGTATCCGTGTTGAAGACCGAAACTTTAATCTAATAGGTAAAAGTAATAATCCGTCTTTTGATTGGACAGGTTATAACTCAGTTTTAAATCCTATTTATTCCGCGCAAGATGTCTGGGCTCAACCTGGCTCGTACTCTAATAACGGCGACGCTGGTGATTTGAACTTTGATAGCGGTGAATCTTTTTCAAAGCTTTTGAAAGGGACACACGATTTATCCATCAACAAAGACAACTACGGCCTGTTTACCCGCTTTATGTATTTTTATGATTTTGAATTAATGGATAGCGATCGCGCTTATGTTAATCCAACTTCAGGGCAAGGAGTTGATCCTTGTGATGATAAAGACACCAAAAAACAAAGTTGCGCGGATATTCGTCTCCTAGATGCTTATGTGTGGGCTAACTTTGATTTAAATGACGGTCATAATCCACTTTCTATTCGCCTTGGGCAACAGGTTATAAACTGGGGCGAAAGCACATTAATTTCTCACGGTATTAACGTAAATCCGGTTGATATTGACCGATTAAAAGCGCCGGGTGCAGAGCTAAAAGAGGCCTTTATTCCGGTTGGTATGTTATGGGCGTCTTTAGGGATCACTGAAAATGTGACTTTGGAAGGCTTTTACCAGTATCAATGGCATGAAACACGCTTACCAGCAGCTGGCACGTATTTTTCGACCAATGATTTTGCCGCAGAAAATGGTTATCAGCAAAATGTACAGCTTGGTTTTACTTCCAATCCTGATATTGATTTAGCGTTCTTAACGGATAGCTTAAATAATTTGATGACTACCTTTGGTCAAGCTGCAGCGGCTAAAGGGATCGACCCTGCAAGTCCCGAAGGGCAAGCATTATTGGCACAAACTTACCTAGCGTACCCAACTAAAGTCGCGCTTAAAGGCAAAGGGGATGATGGTAAAACTGAGCCTGATGATGGTGGCCAGTATGGTTTACGTTTAGGGATGTTTTTACCAGAATTTAATGACACTGAGGTTGCACTTTACCATGTAAACTACCATAGCCGTCGTCCGCTTATTTCAGGTCGCGTATCTAACTTTACACAAGCGTCACTGGCTCAAGATTTAGCCATGTTAGCAACGACTGAAATTACCTCTGACAATGTCTCTGATTTAAAAGCATTTGCTAAAGCAACCAACGAATATCCTGAAGATATCAAGCTTTATGGTTTGAGCTTTAATACTTCGCTTGGCGAAACAGCATTCGCAGGTGAGTTTACTTTTCGCGAAGACGAGCCGCTGCAAATTGATGACGTAGAATTACTTTACGCCGCTATGCCTGAGCAATTAGCGTTAGCGGGACTGCGTCCTGAGTTTGCCGGTATTTCACAAATGAGCCCGGGTGACGCGATTAGCGTCGTAGGACCAGGCGAATTAGCAAAAGGTTATATTGAGCGTAATACTAGCCAATTACAGTTTACTGCAACGCATTTATTTGGTCCTTCATTAGGGGCTGATAGTTGGGCGGTTGTGGGTGAAATTGGCGGCGTGCACATAAATAATATGCCTGAATACGATGAAATGCGTTTAAATGTTTCAGGTACTGGTCGCAGTGGTATTATGACCGGCCCTAATGCAGATGATTACTCAGCATTGCATATGGCTTTGTCTAATGGTCCAGAGCAAAAAGAGTTTGCGACAGCATCATCATGGGGATATCGTTTAATTGCCAAAGGCGATTATTATAATTTCTATAAAGGTATTAACTTTTCACCGCGCTTTGTATTCTCACACGACGTAAATGGTAACACACCTGATCCGATGTTCTTGTTTATTGAAGATCGCAAGTCACTCGGTGTTACAGCCAACTTTAATTATCAAAATGCATGGTCATTTAACTTTAGCTACAACTCTTTCTGGGGTGGCGGTGATATCAATACTTTCTCAGACCGTGATTTTGTTTCTTTCAATATTAAATATTCAATTTAGGGGTATCATGATGATAAAAAAACCTACCCTCATTGCACTAACGCTATGTAGTTTATTTTCTACAACAGCAGTTGTTGCTAAAATGACCAGTGAAGAAGTGGCGCGTTTAGGTGCGGATTTAACGCCATTAGGTGCTGAAAAAGCAGGTAATGCTGATGGTTCGATCCCTGCTTGGACTGGCGGTATTACTAAAGCACCCGCGGGCTATACGCCGGGAATGCATCACCCAGATCCGTATGCCAGTGATAAAGTGCTTTTCACCATTGATAAATCAAATGTTGATAAATACAAAGCAAATTTAAGCCCTGGTCAAGTTGCGCTTTTTGAAGCGTACCCAGATACCTTTAAAATGAACATCTATACCACTCATCGTAGTGCTTCAAATCCTCAGTTTGTTTATGATGCAACTAAACAATATGCGCCAACTGCAGAACTGATTGAAGAAGGCAATGGCATTAAAAATACCGCTATAGGTATTCCGTTTCCAATTCCAAAAACTGGCTTAGAGGCAATCTGGAATCACTTATTACGTTATCGCGGTTTATCTATTGAGCGTTTTGGTGGTCAAGCTGCACCGACTGCATCTGGTTCATATAATATGGTTGGTTTTGATGAGCAATTATTAGTTAAATATTCTGATCCAAAAGCAACGCCTGCAGAGCTGCAAGAATCTAATATTTTGTTTAAATTTAAACAAAAAGTAACGCAACCCGCTCGTTTAGCTGGTACCGCATTATTAGTCCATGAAACCATGGACCAAATTTTAACACCACGCCAAGCATGGACATACAACTCTGGGCAGCGTCGTGTTCGTCGTGCGCCAAATGTGGCGTATGATGCACCGGGAACCGCGGCTGATAGTTTACGTACCACCGATGACTTTGACATGTTCAATGGTTCACCAAATCGTTACACGTGGACACTTAAAGGTAAGCAAGAGCTTTATATCCCCTATAATAGCTATAAGCTGCACAGTGAAAAGCTACAGTATGATGACATTCTGATGGCCGGGCATGTTAACCCTGAGCATGTGCGTTATGAAAAGCACCGTGTTTGGGTGGTAGAAGCAAACCTGAAAGGCGACACACGTCATATCTATAAAAAACGCGTATTTTATATAGATGAAGATAGCTGGCAAGTTCAAGTAACCGATATCTATGATAACCGTGACCAAATGTACCGTGTCGCTATGGCACATACTATCAACTATTATGATGCGCTCACGAACTGGAGTACGCTCGATGTGTATCATGATTTGAACTCACGTCGTTACCTTGCAATTGGTTTAGATAACCAAGAGAAAATGTACGATTTCTCACAATCGTTTAACGATAATGAATTCACCTCAAGCGCACTGCGCCGCGAAGGTCGTTAATATACTCAAGCACCTGGCATGAACCAGGTGCTTTTTTGTTCCAAATCGCGTTTGTCACTCTGACACGTACTGGGTCCCCCCAATTGCTCGTTATATACCGACAAACACACCTTTCAAGGCGATTTAAATATATGAAGTACATGCTCTATGCAGGCCTTGCCATTGCTGCAAGCCTTTCAACTCAATCAATAGCGTCTGAACCGCTTGCGGCCATTACGGCAATAAAAGCAGATAAAACGTTGTTGACTGATATTGAATACACAGGAAAGCAACTGGTCGCTGTAGGGAAGCACGGCACGATTATCACAAGTAGCGATGCAAAAGATTGGCAACAAGCAAGCGTGCCAACGCAAGTGTTATTAACTGCGGTTACCTTTAACGGCACTGAGCGTGGTTGGGCGTGTGGCCATGATGCAACTATCATCAACACTACGGACGGTGGTGCTAATTGGCAATTACAACAAGTAAATACTCAATTAGACAAACCCTGTTTAGATATTTTATTTACCACTGAGCAACACGGTTTTGCGGTTGGCGCTTATGGGATGTTTTATGAAACCACGGATGGCGGAAAAAACTGGCAAAAACGCTTTTTAGATTCACTGTTATTTGCCGAAGACCAAGAATATTTAAATGACTTAAAAGAATCAGATCCTGACGCCTATGCTGCTGAAACTGCCTCAATACTGCCGCATTTCAATCGCATAGTTGCAACTGACAGTAAACTTATGTTGGTTGGGGAAATGGGTCTACTTGCTCACAGCACGGATAACGGCAAAACCTGGCAGCGGGATGAAGAAATTTATTTGGGATCATTTTTCGCATACGCCAGTGATGAACACGGTGAGGAAATTGTGGCGGGATTGCGCGGCAATATTTTTAGCCGTCACCCAGCAGGACAGTGGCAACCAATAGATAATAATAAAACAGCCACAGTGAACAGTATCATTAAAGCAGCTGAAAACCATTGGCTATTGCTTGCTAATAGTGGGGTGATTTTTCATTATATAAATAATCAATTAAGCGTTGAGCAGTTAGCCGATGGTAAGGCTATTCTAGATGCTATTATTTTTGACAATCAATTGGTTATGGCATCAGAAAATGGCATTAAAGTGAAGGGGATGGCTGAATAATGCATGCAATCGTAGAATTTTTAGAAAAAGTTGTTTTTCGTCATCGTTTAGTGATGGTGATGAGTTTTATTGTTATCACCTGTTTTTTAGGCTTTAAAGCCACTCAAATTCAACTAGATGCTTCATTTAATAAAAATATTCCACTTAATCATGATTACATGAAAGTGTATTTAAAACATGAAAAGCAATTTGGTGGGGCAAACAGTATTTTGATCTCCGTGTGTGATGATAGCGGCGATATTTTCAATCCTGAATTTTTTAGCCAATTAAAAGCCGTTCATGATCAGCTGTATTTTATACCTGGGGTGAACCGTCCGTTAGTGAACTCAATTTTCTCACCCAGTGCACGTTTTGTGGAAGTGGTTGAAGACGGCTTTGCGGGGGGTCCAATTATACCCGCTAACTTTACTGCAGATCAGCGTGGCTTAGCCGTTGTAAAAGAGAATATCGAAAAAGCGAAAGTAGTTGGTAGGATGATTGCCTCTGACTATTCGTGTGCCATGGTGACCGCCCAGTTGATGGAAACCGATCCGCAAACGCAAGAAAAACTCGATACCTTAGCATTCGCAGAAAAGCTCGAAAGCGAAATTCGCGAGCCATTAAGCACTGATAAAGTAAGTATTCATATCATTGGTTTTGCCAAAATGGCTGGGGATATTGCCGAAGGCGCGAAAGGGGTTGTATTATTTTTTGCCATCGCCATTGCGTTTACTTTCATCATGGTTTGGTTATTTTGTGGCAGCTTAAAGCTTACTATTTTACCTATAGCCTGTTCAATCATTGCTGTTGTTTGGCAGTTGGGCATATTGTCGAGCCTAGGCTTTGGTCTCGATCCGATGTCGATTTTAGTCCCATTTTTAGTGTTCGCCATAGGCGTAAGTCATGGCGTGCAAATGATCAATGCGATAGGTAAAAAAGTTGCCGAAGGACACTGCAATACGCGCATTTGTTGTCAGGCTAGTTTTAGATCGTTATTAATACCCGGAGGCATCGCATTACTATCTGATACGGTTGGCTTTTTAACCCTATTGACGATTGATATCGGGATTATTCGCGAGCTGGCAATTACGGCAAGTTTAGGTGTCGCGGTTATTATCTTCACTAACTTGGTGTTATTACCTGTGTGGGCATCCTATATGCGTTTTGACAACACAGTTCATATTCAATCAGGTAACAGTAATAAGCCTAATATGCTTGATGCTATGCGTGATTTATTAGTGAAAAGCACGGATCCAAAATGGGCTAAAGTCATTATAGGCAGTACCTTAGTGCTATTTGCATTGGGTTATTGGCAAGCGGGTAAAATGCATATTGGTGATTTACACGCAGGTGCACCGTCACTGCATCAAGATGCCCGTTATAACCAAGATACCTTCTTAATATCGGACAAATACACGATTTCATCGGATATTCTCAAGGTGATTGTTGAAGCGTATCCAGCAGCGTGTACAGAGCACGATGTAATGGAACGTATTAGCCGTTTTCAATATAAGGTTGAAAACCTTGCTGGGGTACAGTCTGCTGTTACTTTGAGCTCCGTTGCGCAATCGGTAAATGCCGGCTATAACGAAGGTAATTTGAAATGGCAAAGCTTGCCACGTAATACGGCAAGTTTAGTGCAGTCAACGGCAAGAGTAGAAACCAGTACCGGCTTACTCAACGGTGATTGTTCGGTAATGCCGGTGATAATCTTTTTAGAGGATCATAAAGCGCAAACCATTGAGCATATTATTGGCAGCATTAAGCAATTCGCGATTGAAGAACAAACCGATAAGTTACAATTTAAATTGGCATCTGGGCCTGTTGGCGTAATGGCTGCAACGAATGAGTCAGTATCAGCGGCGCAATTGCCAATGATGCTTTATGTTTATGGCGCCGTGATCATCTTATGCTTAATTAGCTTTAAGAGCGTTAAAGCGACCATTGCCGTAGTGTTACCTTTGTATATTGTATCGACTCTCGCGCAAGCTTTGATGGTGCAGTTGGAAATTGGTCTTACTGTATCGACCTTGCCAGTGATTGCACTGGGGGTGGGTATTGGTGTTGATTACGGGATTTATATTTTGTCATCGATGATGGGGCAATTAAAGCAAGGTGTTGCATTGCCAATAGCGTATCGTAATGCGCTCGTTGAGCGTGGCAGTGCGGTATTATTCACTGGTATTACCTTGGCTATCGGTGTCAGTACCTGGATTTTCTCTGATCTGAAGTTCCAAGTAGACATGGGAATATTGTTAACCTTCATGTTCTTGGTCAATATGCTCGGTGCAGTGTTACTTTTACCGGCAATTGGCAGTTTGCTCTGGACTGACCAGAAAAAATAATGTGAATAATTTTGCTCCTAAATGGCCTGTATAGGCCATTTATATCTATAATTTGTGAATAGATGACCAAATAGCTGAAATGCTTAAAATGTTTTCATCGAAAGGGCTGTTTATTAATTTTAAAAGGGTTAGAATTTGCCTGACTCCACACAATAAATTGCTGTACAAATTTTCCACCTAAGTAGGTGGTATAGATTTAAGGAACATGTAATGACACGAAATGAAGGGCAAGCCTCGGTTATCTTAGATAATGTCTGTAAGCTGATCCAGAAAAAAGTTCACGCTGATAATGTGTTACTCGTTGAGAAATTCGCCAAATCCTTGTACAGCAATATGTCTAAAGAAGATTTGGCACATCGCAATGATAGTGACTTATATGGCGCTGCACTTAGCCTATGGAACTCGCTAGAAAAAAATACCTCTGATGATGCGGTGATCCGTGTTTTCAATCCTGAAGTAGCAAAAGATGGCTGGCAGTCATCGCACACAATCGTAGAAATTATCGCTAAAGATATGCCATTTCTAGTTGATTCGGTGCGTATGGCGATGACCCGTGAAAACATCGCTTCTCACTTGCTACTGCATAGTCCACTTAAAATTCAACGCGATAAAAACGCCAAGATCTCAGCCGTTTCTAATTTAAAAGCGGAACAAGAGTCCAGCTCTACTAAAACGGTGTTTTTTATCGAAATTGATCGTCAAACAGACTCGTCAGTGATTGACTCCTTCAAAAAAGAACTTGAGTCAGTGCTGAATGATGTTTCTACTGCGGTAGAAGATTGGCAACCAATTCGCAAAAAGTTGATTGCGGTTAGTAAAGAATTACCAAAGCGCAATCATAAAAATAATGCCAGTGAAGTGGCAGAAACGGTTGAGTTTTTAGATTGGTTAGTTAAAGATAACTTTACCTTAATGGGTTATCGTCAATACGATTTATCGCCAGTGCAAGGTGATTACCAGCTTAAAGGTAAAATCGAGAGCAGCTTAGGTTTAATGAAAAATTCAACCGAAGAGCATTCTCGTCTACTCTCTGAATTACCTGAAGTAGCCCGCCAAGAAGCACGTAGCAATAATTTGCTGATCCTTACAAAAACCAATTCGTTATCGCGCGTACACCGCCCAGCATACATAGATTATGTTGGTATCAAGCGTTTTGATGATGAGGGGAATGTGATTGGCGAAGACCGTTTCATCGGGTTGTTTTCATCAAGCTTTTATAATAACAGTGCCGCTGATGTACCTGTGCTAAAAAGCAAAATTAACCGCATTATGGAAATGTGTGACTTTGCTAAAGGTACGCATGCTTATAAAGCGGTGTTAAATATTCTTGAGACTTACCCGCGTGATGAGTTAGTGCAAGCACGTGAAAGTGAGTTACTTGAAGTCGCGATGGGCGTACTACAAGTACAAGAGCGCGATATGTGCCGTTTATTCGTGCGTAAGGATGCCTATGGCCGTTTCTTCTCTTGCATGGTGTATGTGCCTCGTGAGCGTTATAACACTGCATTGCGTCGTGAAACTCAGTCTATTTTAGCCACCGCATTTAATTCCGACGATAAAGTCGAATTTACTACTTTCTTCTCTGAGTCAACACTGGCGCGTACTCACTATACCGTGCGTGTGACTGACAACAATATAGAATATAACGTGAAAGACATCGAAAATAATTTAGTAGAAGCTGCTCGTACTTGGGAAGACAAATTACAATCAGCCTTGTTAGAATCTGCAGGTGAAGCACGCGGTAATGAACTTAACCGTAAATATTGCAATGCGTTTGCTCGTTCATACAAAGACGAAGTACTGCCAAGTGCAGCCGTTGTTGATATTGAAAAGCTTGAATTACTTAATGACGATAACAAATTGGAAATGTTGTTTTACCGTCCGCAAGAAGAAGCAAACAGCAATATTGTGCGTTTGAGCTTATTCCATAAAGATGAGCCAATTCACTTATCAGATGTTATGCCAATGCTTGAAAACTTTGGCTTACGTGTAATTGGTGAAACACCTTATTCAGTTAAAACCAGTGATGATGGTATTAACTGGATCATGGATTTCTCTATGCTACTTGATAGCAAAGGTATTGCTGACTTTGATAAAGTATCGGCACGTTTTCGTGCAGCATTGACCAGTGTATGGAGCAACCGTTTAGAAAACGATGGCTTTAACCGTTTAGTGTTAATGGGGGGCTTAACGGGGCGTGAAGCATCAATTTTACGCGCGTATGCAAAATACATGCGCCAAGTTGGGGTGACTTTCTCACAAAGTTACATTGAGAGCACGTTAGCAAACTACCCGCATATTGGTTCACAAATTGTCAATTTATTCGCTAAAAAGTTCTCAGTGAAAAGCCCAGCGAGTGTAAAAACACTTGATAAGCTAATTGCGCAAATCTACCTTGAACTTGAAAACGTAGCGAACTTAGATGATGACCGTATTATTCGTTTATACGTAGATATGATCATTGCCACGCTGCGTACTAACTACTTCCAAAAAGATGCCACAGGTCAATTTAAATCCTATGTGTCATTTAAAGTTAATCCGAGCCTAATTCCAGATATGCCATTGCCATTACCGGCATTTGAAATATTTGTTTATTCGCCACGTGTTGAAGGTGTTCACTTACGCGGTGGTAAAGTTGCCCGTGGTGGTCTGCGTTGGTCAGATCGTCGTGAAGACTTCCGTACTGAAGTATTGGGTTTAGTTAAAGCGCAACAGGTTAAAAATACAGTCATCGTGCCGGTTGGTTCTAAAGGTGGCTTTGTGTGTAAACAATTGCCAACAGACCGTGATGCATTCTTCAAAGAAGGCCAAGAGTGTTACAAAATCTTTATTCGCGGTTTATTAGACATCACGGATAACATCATTCAAGGCGAAATTGTGCCACCAGTTGATGTAACACGCCATGATGAAGATGATGCATACTTAGTGGTTGCAGCAGATAAAGGCACGGCAACCTTCTCAGATATCGCCAATGGCATCGCCAATGAATATAACTTCTGGCTAGGTGATGCGTTTGCATCAGGTGGTTCTGTGGGTTATGACCATAAGAAAATGGGTATCACAGCTAAAGGTGGTTGGGAGTCAGTTAAACGTCACTTCCGTGAAATGGATATTGATACGCAAACGACCGATTTTACCGTGGTTGCTATTGGTGACATGGCCGGGGATGTATTTGGTAACGGCATGCTGTTATCTAAGCATATTCGCTTACAAGTGGCATTTAACCACTTACATATCTTCATTGATCCAACACCTGATTCTGCAGCGTCATACCCAGAGCGTGAGCGCTTGTTTAATCTACCTCGTTCATCGTGGGAAGACTATAACAAAGACTTGATTTCAGCGGGCGGTGGGGTGTTCTCACGTGCAGCTAAATCAATCACCTTAACGCCAGAAATGAAAAAAATGCTCGGCACTAAAAAAGCCAGCATGACACCGAATGAGTTGATCAAAGCCAGCTTGATGATGGAGTTTGATTTATTATGGAATGGTGGTATCGGTACTTACATTAAGAGCAGCAAAGAAAGTGATGCAGATGTAGGCGACCGTGCCAATGATGCGCTACGGATCAACGGTAGTGAGCTTGGTGCAAAAGTACTCGGTGAGGGCGGTAACTTAGGTGCGACACAATTAGGTCGTATTGAGTTTGCCGGCAAAGGCGGGCGTGTTAACACCGACTTTATCGATAACGTTGGTGGTGTTGCGTGTTCTGATAACGAAGTAAATATCAAAATTTTACTGAATGGTTTAGTGACAGCTGGTGATTTAACCCGTAAACAACGTGATGAATTACTGTACTCAATGACTGATGAAGTTGCACAACTGGTACTGAAAGATTGTTATCGTCAAACGCATACGTTGTCAATTACGCAATCAAAAGGCTCATCAACGCTGAAAGAAAAAGTACGCTTTATTCATGCGCTTGAAAAAGAAGGCAAGTTAAACCGTGCGATTGAATTTATTCCAAGTGATGAAGAGTTAGCTGAGCGCGCTGCGGCCGGTAAAGATTTAACTCGTCCAGAGCTATCGGTACTTGTTTCTTATGCGAAAATGGTACTGAAAGAGTCATTAGTGACTGATGAAATTACTGAGAATCCGTACTATCGTCAGTTGTTAGTGAAATCGTTCCCATTACCACTGCGTGAAAAGTTCAACGCAGCGATGGATAATCACCCACTGCGCAAAGAGATCATAGCAACAAAACTTGCTAATAATATCGTTAACGATATGGGCCTTAACTTCATGGTACGTATGCATGAAGAAACCGGCGCAAATGAAGCTGAAGTTGCATTATGCTACTCGGTTGCCAGTGAAGTGTTCCAAATGCGTGATACCTGGTCTGCCATTGTGGCACTGGATAATAAGATCCCAGCTGCAGTACAAACTGAGATGCTGTATCAATTACGTCGTACGGTACGCCGTGCAACGCGTTGGTTCTTACGTCATCGTAATAAAGCGCAAAATATTGAGCAAACAATTGCTTTCTTTGCACCAACCTTTGCTGATTTAAGTGCTAATTTAACCAGCTACATGGTTGAAAAAGAAAGTGAGCGTTTAGACAACGCTGCAGAAAAGCTAATCGCTAGTGCCGTGCCTGCAGAGCTTGCAACACGTATTGTGTCGCTATCTAGTTTGTTCTCAGTAATGGATCTTGCGGAAGTGGCAGCGAATTCTGGCCGTAGTATTGATATGGTGTCGAACACTTACTTCAAACTTGGTGCGCGGATGGGACTACATTGGTTCTTGGATCAAATTACCAACCAACCTGTGGCAAACCATTGGCAAGCATTAGCACGTGCTTCTTACCGTGAAGAGCTTGATTGGCAACAACGTACATTATCAGAAGTGGTGTTAAACAATTTCACTGGTGATGACAAAGATGTTGATGGTCAAATTGATCAGTGGATGGACAGTAAAGATTTATTACTACAACGTTGGAAGCATATGCTGGCTGAATTTAAAACATCACAAAGCCATGATTTTGCTAAGTTCTCAGTCGCGCTTCGTGAACTGATGTTACTGAGCCACAACTGTGATACATCGACAAAATAAGCGATTCCGAGTGCCTCACTATTTTCTCAACTGAAAATAATGAGTTAATCACTAAAATTGTTATACAATACCCCAGCCTAGTCTGGGGTATTTTTTTATTAAGAGGATTATTTGATGTTTTACGATCTAGCTCGCCGTTTTATGTTCACCCGTGATGCGGAATGGGCCCATGAATTTGCACTGCATAACTTACGCCGTTTTAATAATACGCCATTCAGTGCTGCATGGTCGCAATCAGTGGCAGATCGCCCCGTCGAATTTTTAGGCTTACAATTTAAAAATCCAGTTGGATTGGCAGCTGGCCTTGATAAAAATGCTGAATGTATCGATGCGTTTGCAAAAATGGGTTTTGGTTTTATTGAAGTGGGTACAGTGACACCGCGGCCACAAGCGGGTAATGATAAACCGCGTATTTTTCGCCTGCCAGAGTCTAATGCCATTATTAACCGCATGGGCTTTAACAATAAAGGGGTTGATAACTTGATCCATAACGTTAAAGCAGCGCAATACGATGGTATTTTGGGCATCAATATCGGCAAAAATAAAGATACCCCCAATGAGCAAGGTAAAGACGATTATATTCATTGTATGCGTAAAGTGTTCGAGCATGCATCGTACATTACGGTTAATATCTCCTCACCAAATACCCCGGGGCTTCGTGATCTTCAATATGGTGCTGCGCTGGATGATTTATTGCAAAGCCTTAAAAATGAGCAGCTTGATCTGATCGCAAAACATAACAAGCAAGTGCCAATGCTGGTAAAGATCGCGCCAGATCTAGATGCTGTACAAATTGCCCAAGTGAGCGAGTCATTATTAAATAATAATATTGATGGCGTGATCGCAACTAATACTACATTAGAGCGCGCAGCAGTGCATGGTCAGCAATATGCTGATGAAGCCGGAGGCCTGTCAGGTCAGCCAGTACGTGAGCGCTCCACTCAGGTCGTGCAAGAATTAAAACGTTTAACCGCAGGCAAGCTGCCAATCATTGGTGTCGGTGGTATTGATGATGCCGCCAGTGCCAAAGAAAAGTTTGCAGCGGGTGCTGATCTTGTTCAGGTATACACCGGATTTATATACAAAGGCCCACAATTGGTAAAAACGATCCTGCAAGGCTTATAAGGATCAGTTATTTAAGCTTTTGATCATTCGATAAATGTTCTAAAGAAATGTTTATTAATTGGTCAAAAGCCGTTATAATCCGCTATTCATAAGATTAATTTCTAAGGAGCATAGGGAACGCATGTTACAAGCATCAAAGCAATGGAAATGGATTGCTTGTCCAGTACGAAATCGCTTGTTGATCGATTTAGATCAAGATATGCAACTGTGCACGCCTTATAAACTCCGCCAACTTACCGATGCAGTCCTTACGCAAGCAAATTTTAGCTTAGCAGACGCTGCTTTTTATCAGCAAGTGTACCAATACCTTGATGGCTTTAATGTCTGGAAAGGCGCGCAATTGTGTCAAATCGCACTTAATGCAACGGCTGCAAAGTTTTATTTAAAACCTATGCTGGCAAAAAGTTGGTTCTTTGACCCATACACAGGCAGTGAGCCAAGTGTGGAAGCGGTAGTAAAACTGCATAGCCGACTGCAAGCTGGCGAGTTTTTGATTATTGAGCACTGTAAAGATGCTTCTTTATGTATAAGTTTAGCTGAGCATTTTCAGTTAGATGAAAACTTAAGCTTGAATCAATTCGAGGCTATCCGGGTCCTCAATAATCGCGTTCATCCAATTTATAATCACGCTCAAAACAGTAAAACTGCTTAAGCATATTTTTTGTAGTTCCTGCCTTTATCGCGTGTTTGTCTGCCAACCTATGTTATAATCCTGCGCAATTAGCTATCAAGGGTTATTACTTTGCATTTTATCGCACTTACTTCTATCGGAATCGAAAATTTATTAGTTGAAGAACTCACTGACATTGGCGCCACGGTGACCAAACAAACAGTGGGCTCTGTACGCTTTGAAGGTGATACTACATTAGCACAAAAAGTGTGCTTAATGAGCCGCTTTGCAACCCGTGTACTTATGTTGATTGAAGAGAAAGAGGGCGTAAATGATAAAGACAGCCTATATAAATTTGCTCGCTTGCAACCATGGCAAGAATGGTTTGGTCCAACACAAACCTTTGCGGTTGACTTTAATGGCACCAATGATGCGCTGAAAAATACGCAATTTTCTGGTTTAGTGATCAAAGATGCCATTGTTGATTACTTTAATGACCTATATGAACAACGTCCAAACGTAGATAAACAAGATGCCAATGTCCGCGTTGTTGCGCGCTTATCGCGCCAAGGTGTTGCCATGTACATTGATTATTCAGGCCCTCGTTTATCAGAGCGTGGTTACCGTGAAGGCCAAGGTAAGGCACCTATTAAGGAACATTTAGCAGCGGCGCTGATCAAACGCAGTGGTTGGCTTGAAAATGTGCAACAGCCATTATTTGACCCATGCTGTGGTGCCGGTACTATTTTAATTGAAGCCGCCGGTATGGCGCGTAATGAAGCGCCAGGTTTATTCCGCGAGGGTTTCGCATTTGAGCGCCTACCAAGTTTCAGAATCGCCAAGTATAAAGAGTTAAAAGAACAGCTTACGGCGCAAATCACCGATCCTAAATTATGGCTTATCGGTCATGACAATGACGCTAATGTACTGAGCAAAGCCGTAGATAACGCGCGCAGAGCTGATCTAGGCGATGTGATCAAGTTTAAACAAAGCGATGCAACCAAATTGACCTCAGTGGCAAAATTACCTGGCGTGGTTATTTCAAACTTGCCTTATGGTGAGCGTATTGGCTCTATGGCCGAATTGGTAAGTTTACACAGTGCCTTAGGCACAGGCTTTAAAAAACATTTTAATAACTGGAAGTTGGCGCTTTTAGGCATGGATGAGAGCCTGTTTAAATTATTAAAACTGGTGAAACTCAAGCGTTATAAGTTTAAAAATGGCCCACTTGATGTGGTGCTTAATTTATATCAGTTAGATGATAAACAAGTAAGCCAAAGCTCAGAAGATAAACCCGCCTTGAACTTTGAAGGCTCAATGTCGTTTGCTAATCGGGTCAAAAAGAATAAGCAAGGCTTGAAAAATTGGCTTAAGCAAAATGATATTCAGGCTTACCGTGTTTATGATGCCGATATTCCTGAATACAATGTAGCCGTGGATATTTATGGTGATTCAGCGGTAATATTTGAATACGCTGCACCGAAAGAAATTGACGATGTGACAGCGCATAAACGTTTACAAGACGTTATTTCGTTAACCTCACAACAGCTCAATATCGCACCGGGAAATATTGCTGTAAAAGTACGTAAAAAGCAAAAAGGTGAAGAGCAATACACACCAATGGCTAAGCAAAATCGTACTCAAGTAGTTGAAGAGTTTGGCGCTAAGTTTAAGGTAAACTTATTTGATTACCTAGACACCGGGTTGTTTTTAGACCATCGCCTCGCTCGTCGTTATATTCAAGAAAACGCCAAAGATAAACGTTTCTTAAACTTGTTTGCTTATACAGGCACTGCCTCTGTGCATGCCGCCCTCGGTGGCGCGAAAGCGATAACCACGGTTGACTTGTCAAAAACCTACTTAAAGTGGGGCCAAGATAATTTTGAGCTGAATAACATCAGTAACACTCGTTATCGTTTTGAGCAAGCCGATTGTTTGAAGTGGCTTGAACATGCCACTAGCCAATATGATTTGATCTTTTTAGATCCACCGACGTTTTCAAACTCAAAACGGATGAAAGACGCGTTTGATGTGCAAAATGACCATATTAAGCTGCTCACATGGGTTAAAAAAATCCTGAGTCCATCAGGCACATTGATTTTCTCAAACAACATGCGTGGCTTTACCATGGACGAAGTGGGTTTAATTGGTTTAGGTTTAAAAGCGGTAAATATCTCTGAGCAGACAATTTCTCCAGACTTTAAACGCAACAAAAAAATACATAATAGCTGGTTGATAACCCATGGCTAACTGGGTTTTATATCACACCGAAGGTTGCCATCTGTGTGAACAAGCACAGAGTTTGATCACGGTGTTGTTGGTTGATGATTCATTACAGCTAGTTGATATTATGAGTGATGAAGTGCTCATAGCAGAATATCAAACCAGCATACCGGTTTTAAAAAGCGAACAAGGCTCGCAATTATGTTGGCCTTTTGCTTCGCAAGATGTGCGTCAGTTTTTTACGCAAATAGAATAAGAGTAAACAGATCATATGGATTTAATTAGAATTTCTAAAGCTCAACTGGCGTATGGCACACATCCGCTACTTGATAATGCCGACGCAGTCATTGAAACCGGTGAACGCGTTTGTGTGGTTGGCCGTAACGGCGCCGGTAAATCAACGCTATTAAAAGTACTTGATGGCCAAGTTATCTTAGATGACGGCGAAATAAACCAGTTAGGCAGCATTAAAATATCGCGATTAGAGCAAGATCCACCCAAAGGCGCGAGTGGCTCGGTGTTTGATTATGTTGCTCAAGGTATGCCTGAAATAGCTAATTTACTCATTGATTTTCATCATGTTAGTACCCAGTTGCAGACCGAATGCACGGATCAACTATTAAATAAATTAGAGCGTTTATCAAATCAGCTTGAAACGGCTGATGGTTGGCGTTTTGATAGCAGAATTCAACTGGTATTAACCCGTTTAGAGCTTTCTCCAGAAGCGAAACTTGAGTCGCTCTCAGGCGGTTGGTTACGCAAAGTGGCCCTTGCCCGTGCGCTGGTCAGTGAGCCAGATTTATTATTGCTTGATGAGCCTACCAACCACTTAGACATGGAAAGTGTGATGTGGCTTGAGCAGTTTTTAAAAGAGTTTAAAGGCGGCATTGTCTTTATTTCTCATGACCGAGCGTTTATTCGTGCAGTGGCGACTCGTATTTTAGACTTAGACCGCGGTAAGTTAATTTCATACCCAGGCGATTATGCGACTTATTTAGAGCAAAAAGCCCATGATTTAAAAGTCGAAGAAACACAAAATGCGTTGTTTGATAAACGCTTAGCTGAAGAAGAAGCGTGGATCCGTCAAGGTGTTAAAGCACGTAGAACGCGTAATGAAGGCCGTGTACGCGAACTAAAACAGTTACGTAATGAACGCAAACAACGTGTGGATCAAGTGGGTAAAACTGACTTTAACATTGAAACCGCGGATCGTTCTGGCAAATTAGTGTTTGAAGCTAAGCATTTAAATCATGCGTTTAATAAAGACAAAGTGATTGCTAATGATTTTTCTACCATTGTTATGCGCGGTGATCGCATCGGTTTAGTGGGTCCAAATGGTATTGGTAAAACAACCTTATTAAAATTACTGTTTGGTGACATTGCAGCCGATGCCGGAGTTGTTAAACAAGGTGTTAACCTAGAATTTGCTTATTTTGATCAGTACCGTCAAAAGTTAGACGAAGAAGCGACAGTGCAAGATAACGTAGCAGAAGGTAAGCAAGAAGTGATGATGAATGGTCGCTCACGTCATGTGCTTGGCTACTTGCAAGACTTTTTATTCCCGCCTGCACGTGCGCGTACGCCGGTTAAAGCATTATCAGGTGGTGAAAAGAATCGCTTGTTATTAGCAAAACTATTTCTAAAACCGTCAAATATTTTAGTGCTGGATGAGCCAACCAACGATTTGGACATTGAAACGCTAGAACTGTTAGAAGATATTATTAACCAGTATCAGGGCACCGTGTTAATTGTAAGCCATGACCGTGAGTTTATTGATAATACCTGTACCAGCGTATGGGCGTTTGAAGGTAATGGGGTTATCACCGATATTGTCGGTGGCTATAGTGACTACGAAGCCTATGTAAATTATTTAGCGCAAGAGCAAAAAAAGCACCTAAACACGCCAGTTAAAAAAGAACTTGCAGCGCCGCCAACGCCTGTTGCTAAAACAGAGAGTAAAGCGAATAAACTCTCTTACAAATTAAAACTTGAATTAGAACAATTACCCAGTAAGCTGGAGCAACTTGAACAAGCGCTAGAAGCGCAACAAGTTGTGGTTAATGATGCTGATTTCTTTAAACAAGATGCCAGTGTAACCAGCAAAGAATTGAACCATTTAGCACAACTTGAGTCTGACCTTGAAGCCGCTTTGGAGCGCTGGGAAGAACTTGAAGATTTAAAGAATCAGTAGTAAGGACTAAAATGAAATATAAATTACTCGCTGCTAGTATTTTAGCTACTATGAGTACATCGGCACTTAGTGCAACGTACCAGTTAACCGAGTTGAGCACATTAGATGAAGCAAAGCATAACTACGTTAAAGATGTCAGCGAAAATGGCCATATAATTGGCCTTGCTAACGGCATTTACAATTTACCTATTGATGTTAGTTATATCGATTTTGCAGATAGCTTAATCGAAAGAGCGTACAATCAGCAAAAAGACTATTTTGAGTTAATTGATAAGCAAATTACCTTTACGCTAGATGATATTGAAAACAATAATGCGGCGGCAACTAACCCTGACGCGCACAGTTTTATGCTTTCTTTTTTAACAGCGCAAGCAGCGAACCCAGAATATCAAAAACTGGCAAATATTATTGGTTATAATATTTTAAATGGTGAAGCCCAAGAGCAAGTACTATTTGATCTTGCATCAGTCGATTATGATGGCCTTACACGATCAGTTAGCAATAACTATAATGCAGTGGCAGAAGACGGTACCGCAGTAGGTTGGGGCAGTGCCCCGTATGAAAAAACTGTTTTTACACCTGATGGGGAAACAGAAGAAGAAACTCGTTTTGTTCGTGATTTTATCTCTCGAGGTATTATCGTCTCTCCTGATGGCGTGACTGTGCCTTTAGTCCCCGAGTTTGATGAGTACGGTGGTCTAAGTATTGCCAGTGATATTGTTAAAACAAATTCAGGCTATACGGTTGTTGGTCAAGTATCAACAGGGATACCAGCCGATCGTCAAGAAAATATTGATGATACCTGTGACGGTGAAGATCAGCCAATATCCGTGTGTATTGAAGCCTTACATAGCAGCACTGCAGCGCATTTATTTGATACCCGCGCAGTTAAATGGAGTTTAGACAGCAATTTAAATATCACCAATACAGAGTTATTAGGTTTAGGGTTAACACCTGAAGAGGATGATGACTTTGCGTTTATCAGTAATGCACATGCTGTTAATAGTAATGGTATTGTTGTAGGTTCTTCTGATATTCGTGATCATGATCGCGCTGCAACGATTCGCTCTTTACCCGTTTATTATAAAGACGGTAAAGTTGTTGAAATTCTTAATCAAGATGATGATTGGACTGGTGGTAAAGCACTGGCAATCAATGCAAACGATGTGATTGTCGGTTATGGTATCAAAGTAATTGATGGTGCAAACCGATTCAAGTTTTTCTATCATGACATAGCAAGCAACAGTACTGTGTTTCCAACGGATTTCTTTAATAGCTCTGCGTCAGTAGGCAATGATATTAATGATAATGGCTACATTGTCGGTGAAGGTGAAACCGACGTATTTAATGTCGGCTCACGACGCCGGGAAGGCTTCTTATATAAGATTGGTGAAGATAGCATTACTAACCTCAATGATTTCTTACCGTGTTATGAAGCCGACGGTGAAACACGTTATAAATACGTGGTGTCAGAGGCAAAAGTAATCAACAATAACAATGAAATTTTTGGTGTTGCCACCAAAACAGTGGAAAAAACTGATTCATTAGGCGGCATTGTCCGTGACATTAACGGCAAAATAGAATACGAAAGTATCGTTGTACCAGTAAAGTTATCACCTATCAATGGTGAAGTTGAGAGCTGTACAGCTCCTGAAACAGATACTTACGAACGTCAATCAGCTAGTTTCCCTTGGTATACATTGTTGTTGTTACCTTTAGTCGGTTTACGTCGTGTGTTGCGTAATTAATAGCTAAACCGCACGAGTTTCATTAATCGTATGCAAATAAAAAACCCTGCTTTAACTCAGCAGGTTTTTTTTTGTCTATACTTTTACTAAATTAGGAACGTTTACTATTTGTGGCGATTTAACCAGGCTTTGCGTACTGAACGACGCCATAATAAATCAACACCAAAATAGCCTACTGCTGAGGCCAGACTCGCACAGATCAGTGAACCGACTAGAAAAGCAGGGCCGATGGTGGTTAAGCTTTCTAGAAACCATTGCCAACTAGGCTCAAATGCAAAATGTTGTTCAGGCTGACCTAACACTAATACGCCAATTAAATATGAACAATAAAATATAGGCGGCATTGTTAGCGGGTTGGTGATCCACACTACGGCGACTGAAATAGGTAGATTGACTCTTAACGGTATAGCGAGTGCTGCAGCAAGCACCATTTGAAAAGGAACAGGGATGAAAGCGAAAAATAAACCCACGGAAAAAGCTCCCCGAGCTGAGCGACGATTTAAATGCCATAAATTGGCATCGTGGAGTAAACGACCAAAAATTTTTAAATATTTATGATGTTTAACTTTATTGTGATCGGGTAAAAACCGTTGGATCGTTTTTTTAGCCATTTAAAGCAACCATTTACATCTGTTTGGTTAAGCGTTGGGTTTGTTGTTGGTTGTATTGTAACCGTTTTTTATTATCAGACCCTTGTATTTACAGTTTTCGCATTATCTCTGTTAATTGCGAGCGCTTATTTTAAGCCGTTTTACAGTGTATTGTTAGGTTTTATTTGTGGAATTTGCTGTGTTTGGGGACATTTTTCTAACTTCTATACAATTTCACCTTTAGTTCTGCATGAAAATCAACCATACCACAGCCACATCACTGTTGTTGAGATTATTTCTCAGCGCGATCATTATTATTTAAAAGTTCAGCTTAATAAGATTAACCAACAAACTCAGTCAATCATTAAACCTCCTTTTGCACTGATCACGTTAAAAAGCGAGCAGTTGCTTGAGGTTGGCGATAATATTACAACTTGGCTGCAGTTAGCTAAATATCGCAGCCAAAAAAACTATGCTGTGTTTGATAAAGAGCGTTATGCATTTAGTGAACGGGTATTCTTTAAAGGCAAACAAATTGGGAATTATATTGAAATATCTAAAAGCACAAGCACTGATCTGATCAAATCGTATCGGCAATTTATCAAAAACACTTACCAGAGCAGCACCTTAAATTGGTTGTACTACCCGTTGTTAACAGGAGATCGTAGCGTTATGAGTTTTGCTCAAAAGGAGCAATTACAGCAATTTGGCATTAGCCACTTATTGGCAATTTCAGGGCTGCACATAGGCTTAATGTTTAGTATCGGTTTTTTCATCACTCGCAGTGTAATAAGTTGTCTGAACTTTATGGTTAAACCGCTGGGCCAACAGTTAAATTTATCGCTTATCTATAGTTTTGGTGGGTTTTTACTGGCTTTTAGTTATGTCTACTTAAGCGGCTTTATCGTTTCAGCAACCCGAGCTTTGATCATGTTAGGCTGCTATTTGCTTATTTATTACTATGCTAAGCAAGCACTACGTTGGCGCAGTATTTTGTTTGCCTTGGTGTGTGTATTACTTATTGATCCATTTAGCCTACTTAACCCTGGGCTTTATTTTTCATTCACTGCCGTGGTAATCATTTTTTGGGTGTTCAGCGTTATTTCAATCTCCAGGGTAGGCTTAGTAGCAATCATAAAAACGCTTGTTATCTTACAGATAGCTTTGTTTATAGGTTTATTACCGTTATCTCTTTATTATTTTAATGGTATTAGTGTGATTGGCTTAGTAGTCAATCTAGTCGCTATACCAATACTTGGTTTTATTATAATGCCAAGTTTAGTGCTGTTTTCAGTGCTAAGTTTGGGAGTCGATATCAGTGGCTTAATTGGCGTGTTTGATTATTTATTACAGCATGCTTATCAGAGCTTACTGTTGCTGCCCGTCGATTATCGCTGGTTGGATACATCACAATTTAGCTTACAATGGCTTATTAGCAGTTATCTCGCGGTTTTAATCGTGTGTTTTTTACCGTGGCGGCTAATGGCTTGTTTACCAATTGCAGTTACATTCTTCGATCAATATTTACAGCCAAAACCCCGCTGGCAGCTTGATGTGTTTGATGTAGGACACGGCACTATGGTGTTAGTTAGCAACCAAGGTAAAGGCTTTATTTATGATCTAGGTCCGGTGTATTTTAATACTTTTACGCGGATCAACAGCACCTTAGTCCCTTACTTAACCAGTATGGGGATTGAAGTCGAAGTGACGCTGGTCAGTCATACGGATAAAGATCATATTGGTGGACTAACTGATTGGCTGCAGCACGGCTATCAGCATACTTTTAGGCTACTGCAGCCAAATGGGCCAGAGCAGGGTTGTAAAGCGGGCGAATATCGCTTTTATGATTTAACGATTACTGTTATTGAGCCCGCAGAGCATTTAAAAAGCGACAACGATAACTCCTGTGTTGTGCATATTAGTGATGGTCAGTTTAGTGTTTTACTCCCTGGCGATATTTCAACAAAAAGAGAAAGCCAATTAATAGCCCAGCAAAGCTTACTTAAAAGCACTGTGTTGCTTAGCCCTCACCATGGCAGTAATACCTCATCAAGTGAGCTGTTTATCAGCGCTGTTGCCCCTGAGCTTGTGATCCATTCAACAGCATATAAAGGACAGTGGCAATTGCCACATCGACACGTTGTCGCACGTTATGCTGATCACAATGTAATGCAATACAGCACGGCCGCGCATGGTCAGATAAAGGTTGCATTTTATTCGCATCAATACACGATAAACCGTGCTCGTGATGATGAAAGTTATTGGTTTCTAAAAGATTGAGTTTAGTTTTGTGTAGCTGGAGGCTACAATAGCCACAGACTATGAATAAGAGAGTGTTATGGATCAAACTACATCACAAATTTATAAGCGTTTATTGACGTATGTGGGTGATTATAAAAGCGTTGCTATTTTAGCAGTGGTCGGCATGATTGGTTACTCAGCCATGGATGCTTTATTTATCCAATTAATGAAACCCTTTATAGATCAGGGCTTAAATCAGCGCAACGACGATGTGTTAAAATATGCGCCATTAATAGTCATCGCATTAGTGATAGGCCGTGGTATTTTTAATTATATGTCGTCTTATTGCTTAAGTTATGTGGGTTCACAAGTTGTGCGTTCGTTACGGCAGCAATTGTTTGAACATATTTTACATTTACCCGTTGCTTTTCATGATCAAAACTCAACGGGTGATTTGATTTCAAAAATTACTTTCGATACCGAGCAAGTACAGCAAGCCATAACGAAAGCGATGTTGGTTGTTGTACGCGAAGGTGCCTTTGTGGTGTTTTTACTGGCTGTGATGTTTTATACCAGCTGGAAATTGTCATTAATTTTCTTAATTATCATCCCATTAGTGGCTATTATTGTTTCTGTTGTTTCAAAACGATTTCGCCATATTTCTAAAAATATACAATCAGCTATGGGGCAAGTGACTCGCAGCTCAGAGCAAATGCTCAGTGGTCATAAAGTGATTCATGGCTTTGGTGGTCAGCATCAAGAAATAGAGCAGTTTGCTAAAATTAATAACCATAACCGCCAACAACGGATAAAAATGGATGCCACCAAAGCGCTGAGTGTGTCGGTAATTCAAATCTTAGCGGCCAGTGCCATGGCGGTTATTTTATGGGTGGTTGCAATGCCATCGATGATTGATACCATAAGTTCGGGTGATTTTGTGGTGTTGATCTCATCAATGATGATGCTTTTACGCCCGCTTAAACAACTTGCTAATGTTAATAGTGACTTACAACGGGGCATTTCAGCCGCGCAGAGTATCTTTTTAGTACTTGATGAAGAGGTGGAAAAAGACACAGGCTCCGTCAGGGTCGATAAAGTGCAAGGGCATATTGAGGTTAAACACGTTACATTTAGCTACCCTAGCAAAGATGAACCAGTATTAAAGGATTTATCACTGACCATTAAAGCAGGCGAGAGCATTGCCTTAGTTGGGCGCTCAGGTTCTGGTAAATCAACTATCTCTAACTTATTACCACGCTATTATGACTTACAACCACCGAGTGAGATTTTACTCGATGGCGTGCCACTGGCGGATTATAAGTTAACAGATTTACGTCGCCAATTTGCTCTAGTATCCCAGCAAGTGGTGTTATTCAATGACACCATTGCCAATAATATCAGTTATGGTATTGCACGTTCACTTAGCGATGATGAGCTGTTGAATGTGGCAAAACAAGCACATGTTTGGGAGTTTGTTAAAGACTTACCAGATGGTCTGGATACCATGGTCGGTGAAAATGGCGTGATGTTATCAGGCGGCCAGCGTCAGCGTATTGCCATTGCGCGGGCAATTCTCAAAGATGCGCCAATTTTGATTTTAGATGAAGCAACATCCGCATTGGACACTGAGTCTGAAAAGCTGATACAGCAAGCGCTTGAAAATTTAATGAAAAATAAAACCTCCATTGTGATTGCTCATCGTTTATCGACCATTGAAAACAGCGACCGAATTTATGTTATTGATAATGGCCAAGTGATTGAAAGTGGCGACCATCAAGCACTCCTTGAAAAAGACGGCACCTATTCAGCGTTATGCAAAATGCAATTTGGTGAGCACGGGTGAGTAAAATAGAGCAAAGTTGGTATCAAGGTATCAGTTTGATCACTGTATTACTGCTGCCTTTAAGTTTACTGTTTTGGTTGCTCAGCACACTGCGCCGCGTGGCGTATCAAATCGGGTTATGCAAAGCTTACATAAGCCCAGTGCCTGTAATTGTTGTTGGCAATATTAGTGTTGGCGGCAATGGTAAAACGCCTTTTGTGATCTGGCTGGTTAGCTACTTACAACAGCGTAATTTAAAGGTGGGGGTGATCAGCCGTGGTTATGGTGGTCACAGTGAACATTACCCGCTGAGCGTAACGGCGAATACCAGCCCAGAAAATGCAGGCGATGAACCGGTATTAATACAGCGCAGGCTAGCGTGTCCGGTGGTGGTTGGGCCAAACAGAGAAGCCAACATTAAGCAGCTACTTGCCGAGCATCAGCTAGATGTGATTGTCTCCGATGATGGTATGCAACATTATAAAATGGCCAGAGCCATAGAGTGCTGCATTGTCGATAGCCAGCGTCGCTTTGGTAATGGTTTTATTATGCCTGCGGGGCCGCTTCGAGAAACGCAAGCGCGTTTAAAATCTGTTGATTTAGTGATTGAAAATGGTGGTAATGATCCATTTAATTATCAACTTAAAAGTGCTGAATTATTAACTGTTGCCAATGCAACGCCTGCGCAAACAGCCTTGCTTGAAGGCCATGCTATTAGTGCAATAGGAAATCCACAACGCTTTGAAAATAGCTTACGCGAGCAGGGGATTTCCCTATTGAGTTGTCATCATTATCGTGATCATTATGCGTACAACGCAGCTGATTTTGCACAATTTAATGATGAAATAGTGTTTATGACAGAAAAAGATGCGGTAAAATGTCAATCATTTGCAAAACCAACGTGGTATTTTCTACCTGTTGATGCAGAGCCATCCGCAGCGGTGGTTACTAAACTAAATTTATTACTAAAAGAAAAAGGGATCCTCGATGGCCTTTGATACAAAGTTACTTGAAATAATTGCCTGCCCAGTGTGTAAAGGCAAATTACGTTTAGACAAAGAAAACAATGAGCTGATCAGCACGGCTGCAAAGCTTGCTTACCCAATTCGTGATGATATTCCGGTATTGCTTGAGAACGAAGCGCGCGAGTTATCGCAACAAGAGATTGAAAAGTGGAATTCGTAGTTGTTATTCCGGCGCGTTACGCGTCTAGCCGGTTACCGGGTAAGCCCTTAGCGGATATTTGTGGCAAACCGATGATCCAACACGTGTACGAAAAAGCAATGGCAGCGGGTGCGAGCAAAGTGGTTATTGCAACCGATCATCAAAAAGTCTTCGACGCTGTCAGTGTATTTACCAAAGACGTATTAATGACCAGTGAAGACCATCAGTCGGGTACTGAACGCCTTGCCCAAGTGATGGAATTACTGGCATTAGCTGATGACACTATTGTTGTCAATGTGCAAGGTGATGAGCCACTGTTAGCCTCAGAAAATGTAGCGCAAGTTGCTGCATTGCTGGCAGACTCGTCTGCACCAATGGCGACTTTAAGTGTTGCGATAGACGATATTGCAGAAATACTCAACCCTAATGCAGTAAAAGTGGTCAGTGATATTAATAAGAATGCCTTGTATTTTTCCCGTGCCAGCATCCCCTTTGATCGTGCCAATATGATGGATGCGGCAAATAATCATCAGCTAAATACCGCGAACTATCAACGGCATGTGGGTATTTACGCGTATAGAGCTGGGTTTATTAAACAATACATTGAGTTGACTCCTTCACCGCTTGAACAATTAGAATCGTTAGAGCAATTACGTGTGCTTTACCATGGTCACCAAATTAAAATTGAGCAAGCGCAAATAGCGCCTCATGCTGGGGTTGATACGCCAGAAGATTTAGCGCGTGTGGTAAGCTACTTACAAAGTAAAGCTGCGAGTGAATAAGCCCATTTTAACAGTGCATGCTCAGCATGATGATTTTTATATTATTGAAAAACCAGCGGGCCTTAATTTTCACAGTGAAGAGGGCCCCGGTTTTGTGGTACTTGCTGAGCAACAGTTAAATGAAAAACTCTATGCGGTGCATCGCTTAGATAAAGTGACGTCGGGTATAATTATCTTAGCGCGTAGCAGTGTCGCGGCAGCTGAGTTTACACGCTTATTTACTGCGCATGAGATTGATAAGTTTTATCTGGCATTATCGGATGCCAAGCCGAAGAAAAAACAAGGCTGGGTGAAAGGGGATATGGCTAAGTCTCGTCGTAGTAGCTTCAAGCTTTTAAAAAGTTTTGACAATCCGGCGATCACCCGTTTTTATTCGCTCAGTGTTGCGGCGAACTTACGTGGCTTTATTTTAAAGCCATATTCAGGAAAAACCCATCAATTACGGGTTGCATTAAAAAGCTTAGCTGCGCCTATTTTAGGTGATTCACTTTATGGTGGCACCACAGCACAGCGTACCTATTTGCATGCTTATGCAATTTGTTTTAGTTGGCAAAATAAACAGTACCACTATGTGTGTAAACCCGATAGTACCACCCAGTTTGGGCAATTAACGGAACACGAAAACTTTCACACATGGCAACAGCCATGGCAATTGGATTGGTAAATGACAGACTCTGTAACCGATATTCGTTTTGGCGGTATAAAACGCTTATATGGACAACAACAATTTGCATGGCTGCAAAGCGCACACTTTTGTGTCATAGGCATTGGTGGTGTTGGCTCTTGGGCCGCAGAAGCATTAGCAAGAACTGGGGTTGGCAAGCTAACGCTGATTGACCTTGATGATATTTGTGCCACTAATGTCAATCGGCAAATTCACGCGCTAACGGGCACTGTGGGTGAAGCTAAAGTTGAGGCGATGAAAACTCGCTGTGAGCTTATTAACCCAGCATGTGAAATCAAGGTGATTGATGATTTCATTACTCTGGACAACATTGCGGAACATATTCAAAACTTTGATTATGTGATTGATTGCATTGATGCAGTGAAAGAAAAAGCAGCGCTAATAGCGCACTGTAAACGTAACAAAATACCGGTGATCACCACAGGTGGTGCCGGTGGGCAAACTGATCCTAGCCAAATAACCTTTGGTGATGTTGCAAAATCGACCCAAGATCCTTTGCTTGCGAAAGTACGCTATATTTTGCGTAAGCAGTACAACTTTAGCAGCAACCCTAAACGTAAATTCAATATCGATTGTGTCTATTCCACAGAGCAACTGGTTTATCCTGGTACGGATGGCAGTGTGTGTCATGCAAAACAAAATGCCGATGGCAGTATGAATATGGATTGTAATAATGGCTTTGGCTCTGTGACTATGATCACTGGCAGTTTTGGCTTTTTTGTCGCGGCTAAAGCGGTGCGTAAATATTTAGACCGCTGCGCTCGTAATATCAAAGGCTAATTTTTTTGTTGCGCCATGGTTTGAATTCGTTCAACCATGGCCTTGATACCATTACCGCGGGATGGGCTTAAATACTGAATAAGTCCCAATCGTTGAAATTCTGCAAAGGCATTGGTGTTTATCACTTGCGCTGGGGTTAAGCCATTATACAAGGCTAACACAATTGCCAGTAAGCCTTTAACAATTCGCGTATCAGAGTCTCCCACAATAACCAAGGTATTCTCTTCTAGATCAAAATCTAAATACAGCCAAACTTTACTTTCACAGCCAGGCACCAGGGCATCGTTGGTTTTTAATACCTCAGGCATAGGCGGTAATTGTTTTCCTAGTAGCATTATTTCTCGGTATTTTTGTTGCCATGCTGGCGCACTTTCAAGGGATTGCGCAATTTCTTTAAACGTTTTAATCATGTCTTATCCGAATTTAGTCTAATAACGCGATGCACGCTTGCAAAGCTGCGATGAATAAATCAACGTCTTGGTGATTATTATAAAATGCGAAACTGGCGCGAACACTGCCGTTTATAGCTAAATGTTGCATCAGTGGTTGGGTACAATGATGACCACTGCGAACTGCGATACCAAAACCATCTAATAACGTAGCAATATCGTAAGGATGTTCATCTTTGTAATTAAAGCACAGGGTACCAATATTGCTTTTTAGGTCGCTGTAAATGGTTATACCATCGATGGCTTGCAGTTTTTCTGCGGCATAATTAAAAATAGCTTGTTCATGAGCATAGACATTAGTCGTATCTAATGCGTTCAAATACTCAATTGCGTGGGCAAAAGCAATCACAGCAGCGATATTTGGCGTACCAGACTCAAACTTAGCGGGTGCTTGGCGAAAGGTTGCAGCCGTTAATGTGACTGTTTCAATCATTTCCCCACCGGTTTGATAGACACTGAGACTATTTAATTTCTCATAACGTCCATATAAACCACCTAAACCCGTTGGGCCGAGCATTTTATGTGCTGAAAAAACATAAAAATCGCAATCCAGTTGCTGTAAATCAGGTTGTAAATGTAAAGCTGCCTGTGCACCATCAACAAGGGTAATGGTATTTTGTTGTTTTGCTGCGTGTAAAATCGTTTCCAGAGGGGTGATATTACCCAGTGCGTTAGATGCGTGCGTGATTGCAAGCACCGTTGGCTTGTGTTGCTGAATAAATTCAACACATTGCTGAATATTAAAACGACCATTTTGCTGTAAAGGCAAGGCCAGTAGCGTTGCCCCAGTGCGTTTTGCAAGTTGTTGCCATGGCACGATATTGGCGTGATGTTCTAACGCAGAAATAACAATGGTAGCATTGCTATTTAGTTGCTCAGTTAAGCCGTTGGCAACAAGGTTTATCGCTTCTGTTGCGCCTTTGGTCCAGACTAGCTCATTGACGGCAATATTAAAAAAGTCAGCGACTGTCGCTCTGGCTTGTTCATAGGCGTGGGTAGCTTGCTCACTGAGGGTATGGCGGCCGCGATGCACATTGGCGTTGTTACGCGCGTAAAACTGCTCAGTGGCAGTGATCACCGCTAATGGCTTTTGTGTGGTCGCTGCTGAATCAAGATAAACCAGCGGTTGCTCGTTAATAAGTTGCGTCAGAGCAGGGAAGTCTGCACGGATTTTTTCTACATCAAACATAACGTTTCAACATCTAACATAACAAGCCGAATTTAAAAATGAGCGAGAATTGTAATCAGTTTATGATTTTTCTCAAGAGCAGAACACAAAAAAGGCCGCAAATGCGGCCTTTTTAGCATTAAATAACGATTAACGCTTGTCAGTTGCTACGTAGTCACGGTGAGTGTGACCAGTATAAAGCTGACGTGGACGGCTGATCTTATGACCAGGTTGAGAAAGCATCTCATCCCAGTGCGTGATCCAGCCTACAGTACGTGCCATTGCGAAGATCACAGTGAACATGCTAGTAGGGATACCGATTGCTTTTAAAATGATACCTGAGTAGAAATCTACGTTAGGGTAAAGTTTCTTCTCAACAAAGTATGGGTCTTCAAGTGCAATTTGCTCAAGCTTCATCGCGATATCAAGTAATGGATCTTGAATGTTAAGTTCAGCTAACACTTCGTGACAGGTTTGACGCATTACGGTTGCGCGTGGGTCGAAGTTTTTGTAAACACGGTGACCAAAGCCCATAAGACGGAACGGATCTGCTTTATCTTTTGCTTTAGCAACGTATTCATCAATACGGTCAACTGAACCAATTTCTTCTAGCATGTTTAAACATGCTTCGTTAGCGCCGCCGTGCGCAGGGCCCCAAAGTGAAGCAATACCCGCTGCAATACATGCATATGGGTTAGCACCAGAAGAGCCAGCTAAACGTACTGTAGACGTTGATGCATTTTGCTCGTGATCAGCATGCAGCATAAAGATTTTATCCATTGCTTTAGCAGTCACTGGATTAACTTTATATTCTTCAGCTGGTACAGAGAACATCATATGTAAGAAGTTTTCTGCGTAGCTTAAATCATTACGTGGATAAACAAACGGTTGACCAACATTATATTTGTAAGCCATCGCCGCAATTGTCGGCAACTTCGCAATTAATTTAATTGCACTGGTTTTACGCTGCGTTGCATCCGTAATATCAAGGTCTTCATGATAAAAAGATGATAATGCACCGACTACACCACACAGCATTGCCATTGGGTGAGCGTCAAAACGGAAGCCTTGGAAGAAATTTGCAATCTTTTCATCTAGCATAGTGCTATGGGTGATTTCTGATGCAAAAACAGTGTATTGTTCTTTCGTAGGTAACTCACCGTTTAATAGCAAATAACATAACTCAACGTAATCTGAGTCTTCTGCTAACTGCTCAATCGGGTAACCGCGATGCAGTAGGATACCTTTACCGCCATCAATGTAAGTGATTGAAGATTCACAAGAACCAGTCGACATGAAACCTGGATCATAGGTAAAGTGGCCGTGAGCACCTAACGTACGTACGTCAATTACATCTTGACCGGCAGTGCCTTGGTAAATTGGAAGTTCGATTGGATCTAGACCATCAATATGGACCGTGGCTTTCTTATCCGCCATCTATTTATCTCCTATTAAGATAACAACTCTGATTGTTATGTTCTGAATCTGTTTAAGCACATTCTTTTCATTTTAACGTGAAAGAGGGGGTTAAAGTCAATTTTTATAAACATTATGCACAAATGTATAATAAATATTCTGACGGGATTAAATATTATACCATTGGCTAATTCGCAAACGTCTCTAACTAAACAAGAATTGTAAAAAGACCTTTGGCTATATATACTATCGAAGGTTTTATACCGTATTGTCTGTAGGTAAATGTAATTTTTGCAGCTAATTTTTGCATAAATGTGAACTTTGTTGCTAAAAAGAGCTTTGCTTAGATAGTTCCATCAGAAAATCGTTTCCTGATGGGTTAAGAAAAACAAGTAGATGAGCTCCTAGTGGGCAAGATGGGCAAGTAACTGTGAAAAAGCAAAGACC
>NZ_DRGM01000120.1 GCF_011050055.1 Pseudoalteromonas prydzensis
AACTTGAACCGCCTTTGACAACATCTTCACACACAATTATAAAGATTCTTTGTAAGCGGCTTGTTTACTTCGCTTCCTTGAAACTAAATTTAGTGTAATAGCTCAAAGCTGACAACTGATAAAAATAAATCCGATAGATGAAAAAAATTAACTTATAGAATTTAGTCTAAATTTCAGTCTTAAAATCAACTTAAATGTTCAAAAAAACACCTTGCCAATAATTATTATTGATAATAAACAATCAATTAAGAATAAAGCCCGTTAAGCATTAGGTTTCTGGAAAATGATTTCACTTCAAGGGAAGATAATTTTAGACCGATCCAGTTAAATATTATATTCTTAACAAATTAAAAAATAAAAATAACAGGATATTAATATGATTCGCAAAACCATACTACTTGGCTTGCTTAGCGGCTCATTTACTTTAACTGCCGCAGCAATTGCAATGCACGAAATTAACGGATTAAACAAAGCAGTGATTAAAGCTTACAACCGATAAATATCGTCAACTGTTAAGCCAAGGCTACAGTTGTTTTTCGGGGGATATAACACGACTTAACAATCAAAGTGACTGGTTAAGCTATCAATGTGGCAATGCACAGTCAGCGATACCTAGGCCCAGCAGCGTTTATCTTACGAGCAAAAGGCGTAAAATATGCAGTATTAGGTAGTCAATTAGTCAAATTGTAAACAACCACAAAAAAGCGCCTAATGAGGCGCTTTTCCTTTAACCTGGACTCAGGTGATATTAGGCTAAAATGAGCTTATAAAATTTGGTTTTCTTTCCAAACTTGCTCTTTTGCCATACGCTTTTTACGCTTGTCGCATGGATCATCGCAATCACAGGCCTTATCAATACCTACAGAGCCTAAACCACCACAACTGCTGGCCATAGATTTCTTTTGTACCATCATGCCCACAGCCATTGCTGCGACTATTAAAAGCAATAAACCAAATGTAAGAAGAAAAAGTGACATTGCTTAGCCCCTATTGATCAGCAATAAAATAATGCTTGGTGATAATCACCAAGCTGTGTGTATTATAAACGGCTTTGTGCTCTGCTACAAATAGGGTTTGAATGCGGGGCTCGAATATGTCACTAAACCATCCGTTGATTTACCAATTAAGTACACTGGTAAGTCATGTTTTTCGGCATAGGCCTTAGCTTTTTCCATCCCCATGACGGTTAATGCAGTTGCAAGGCCGTCGGCAGTCATGGCTGATGGGTGTAACACAGTAACCGAGACTAAATCATGACGGCTCGGCATACCGGTTGCTGGATCAATCAAATGGCTGTAGGTTATGCCATCCATTTCATAAAAAATACGATAATCACCCGATGTGGCAATCCCGTTGTTACCAGGTGCTAATACGCGGTGCACTTTACGCACACCAGGCTCTGCGTCCGGCTGCTCAATGGCGATACGCCAATCTTGATCATTTGGTTTTTTACCAGCAACTCTAAGCTCACCACCAATCTCAACCATGTAATTAGTTAAGTCATGGCTTTCTAATAATTCAGCCACTTTATCTATACCATAGCCTTTAGCGGTAGCCGAAAACGACAGCTCCAAACCATCGATGGTTTTTGCTAAGCCTTGGTCGCTAAGGATCAGTTTATCAACGCCAATTTGTGCAACCATCGCAGCTAACTCTGCGTCGGTGGGACGTTTTGTTGGTTTCTTATCAGGGCCAAAACCCCATAAGTCAATCAGTGGTCCCATAGTTACATCAAGAGTCTTAGTAGACTCACCTAAGCGAATAGACTCGCTAACCACCGCTCTAAAGTCACTGCTGATTGGCGTCACTTGCCCTGCTGGCAAACGATTAAATGTATTAATTTCAGAATCATCAATATAAGTCGACATTGACTGATTAATGTCTTTAAGAAGCTGTGTTATCTCTGGCAGTAAGTTTAGTGAATCCAATTTTTCTTGTTTGGCGAACACCTTTATATGATAGGTGGTACCCATGGTTTTACCTTCAAGGTAAAGCTCTTGCGGTTCATCGCTCTGGCCGCAGCCACTTATGAGTAAAGTGAGGGTAAAAAAGAATAAGGCAATAATGCCTTGTGGGTGAAAAACTCTATTCATTGCAGCCTACTTAGTTAAGTTAAGAATATAAAAAAGCCTCGTAACAGTTATTGTTACGAGGCTAGCATTTTAACTAATTTTAATTAGTTTTGGTATTAACCACCGAAATCATCTAGTAAGATATTTTCGTCTTCAACACCTAAGTCTTTCAACATAGTGATAACCGCAGCATTCATCATTGGCGGACCACACATGTAGAACTCACAATCTTCTGGCGCTTCGTGATCTTTAAGATAGTTCTCAAATAACACGTTATGGATAAAGCCAGTATAGCCTTCCCAGTTATCTTCTGGTTGTGGATCTGAAAGCGCGGTATGCCATACGAAGTTATCATTTTCAGCCGCTAGGCCGTCAAAATCTTCAACATAGAACATTTCACGTTTAGAACGTGCACCATACCAGAAACTCATCTTACGCTTAGAGTTCAAACGCTTAAGTTGGTCAAAGATATGTGAACGCATCGGTGCCATACCAGCACCACCACCTACGAATACCATTTCGGCATCAGTGTCTTTTGCAAAGAACTCACCAAATGGACCAGAGATAGTAACTTTATCACCTTCTTTAAGTGACCAAATGTACGATGACATTTTACCACAAGGTAAGCTTAAATCTCTTGGCGGCGGCGCAGCAATACGCACGTTAAGCATGATGATGCCTTCTTCTTCTGGGTAGTTAGCCATTGAGTAAGCACGAATTGTTTCTTCGTCTACTTTTGACTCCAGCTTGAAGAAACCAAAATGGTTCCAATCGCCACGGTACTCTTCTGGTACATCGAAATCAGCGTATTTAACGTGGTGCGGTGGCGCTTCAATTTGAATATAACCACCGGCACGAAACGGTACTGACTCGCCATCAGGAATTTGTAGCTTAAGCTCTTTAATGAAGGTTGCTTTGTTATCGTTAGAGATAACTTCACAATCCCATTTTTTAACACCGAAAATTGACTCTTCAAGCTCAATTTCCATGTCGTTTTTAACATTTACCTGACACGCTAAACGACAGCCTTCACGGGCTTCACCTTTAGAAATGTGATCAAGCTCAGTTGGTAAGATATCGCCGCCACCAGAGTGAATGTGTACACGACATTGACCACAAGAGCCACCGCCACCACATGCAGATGATACGAAAATACCTGATTCAGATAACGCGCCTAAAAGCTTGGTACCTGCTGATGTTGTAATGGCTTTGTCTGGATCGCCATTTACGCCGATGATGATGTCACCGCTTGCAACTAACTTAGATTTAGCACCAATGATGACTAAAACTAGCAGTACAACGATAGCGATGAAAACACCAACGCCTAAGAAAATCTCATAACTCATGATTTATCCTCGCTACCTATTAAAGTGAAATACCAGAGAATGACATAAAGCCAAGACCCATTAAACCAACCGTGATAAAGGTAATACCTAAACCACGTAGGCCATCTGGCACGTCTGAATATTTCATTTTCTCACGGATACCAGCAAGTAAAGTAATTGCTAGCGCCCAACCCACACCAGAACCGATACCATAAACCACAGATTCACTGAAGTTATAGTTACGTTCAACCATGAAAGATACTGCACCGAAGATTGCACAGTTAACTGTGATCAATGGTAAGAAGATACCTAACGCGTTATAAAGTGCTGGGAAGAACTTATCTAATGCCATTTCAAGAATTTGTACTAGTGCTGCAATAACACCGATAAAGGTCAAGAAACGTAAGAAGCTAAGATCCGCTTCAGGGTAACCAAGCCACTCAAGTGCACCAGGTGCAAGAACCGCATGATAAACCAAGTTGTTAACTGGTACTGAAATACCCAATACCACGATAACTGCCACACCTAGGCCGATAGACGTTGTTACTTTCTTTGATACTGCAAGGAAAGTACACATACCTAGGAAGAAGGCTAAAGCTAAGTTTTCAATGAAAACTGCTTTTACGAATAAACTAATATAATGTTCCACTGTCTGCCCCTTATCCTTTCGCTTCTACTTGGTCTTTCTTATAAGTACGAAGTACCCAAATGAATAAACCAATGATGAAGAATGCACTAGGTGGTAAAATCAATAGACCCATAGGCTGATACCAACCACCATCTTGTACAAGAGGGATGATTTCAGCACCAAATAATGTGCCTTTACCAAATAGTTCACGAATAAAGCCAACTGTAAGTAACACTACTGAGTAACCTAAACCATTACCGATACCATCAAGGAACGACATAACTGGCGGCGACTTCATCGCGTATGCTTCAGCACGACCCATTACGATACAGTTAGTAATGATTAGACCAACGAATACCGACAACTCTTTTGCCGTAGCATAAGAGAAGGCCTGTAATACTTGGTCTACAACGATTACCAATGACGCAATGATGGTCATTTGCACGATAATACGTACAGATGATGGGATCTGGTTACGAATAATTGAGATAAAGAAGCTTGAGAAAGCCGTTACCAAAGTCAATGCGATTGACATGATTAAGGCATTTTTTAAGCTCGACGTTACCGCAAGCGCAGAACAAATACCCAGTACTTGTAGTGCGATTGGGTTATTTGCCAGTACCGGACCAAATAGGACCGACTTCATTTCTTTAGTATCAGCCATTATTTCAACGCTCCTTCACGTACTCTCGCAAGGAAAGGACCAAAGCCGTTATCGCCAGTCCAAAAGTCAACTGCGTGATCAACACCGTTTGAAGTTAAAGTTGCACCTGATAAACCATCAATTTGATGATCATTTTTAGCACCGCTTTTTACAACATCGACTGGTAACTCTTTACCTTCCCATGTTGCAGTCCATTGTGGGTTTTGAATTTCCCCACCAAGACCTGGTGTTTCATTGTGCTTATAGAAGTTAATATCTTTAACTGTTTCGCCATCGCTTTCAAGCGCTAAGAAACCATACATCACACCCCAAAGGCCGTAACCTTGGATTGGTAGAATGATAGCATCTGTTGAACCGTCTGCTTTTTTCGAGATGTAAACTGGTGACTCTTTAGTCATACGCTGAATGCCTGCGATATCTTTGATACCGTTTGCTTTTAGTGCAAAACTAATTTTTTGGTCAAATTTACTTTTCTCAAAGTCAAATGTATTAGGGTCAGTTTCAACAAACTCACCGGTTTTCATGTTTACAACGCGCGCTTCGATTTTTGCGTTGAACGTATCAGAGATATTTTCAACAGCATCAATACCCGCTGCAGCTAAGATATTCTTTTGAATATCTTGCGTTTTGTTAGCTTGCTGTAAAGGGCGAAGCTGAACTGAAGCAAACGATACGATGATTGCACACACTAAACATAGTGCCACAACAACGGTGAGCGTTTTGCCGATTGATTCGTTATTACTAGACATTACGTGCCAACCTCCGCTTGATATTAGCTTGCACTACGAAGTGATCGAATAATGGTGCAAATAAGTTAGCAAATAAGATTGCTAGCATCATACCCTCTGGGAACGCAGGGTTAATTACACGGATCATCACAACCATCACACCAATTAGCGCACCGTATGCGAACTTTGCTTTGTCTGTAAATGCCGCAGACACAGGATCTGTCGCCATAAAGAACATACCAAAAGCAAATCCACCCAATACTAAGTGCCAATGCCAAGGCATTGCAAAGACTGGGTTAGTCTCAGAGCCAACTGCATTTAATAAGAATGCGGTAGCAACCATACCCAAGAATACACCTAGCACGATACGCCATGAAGCGATACGAACGTAAATAAGGAATAAGCCACCAACTAGCAATGCAAGTGTAGATGTCTCACCTACTGAACCTTGAATGAAACCATAAAACGCATCCCACCAAAGAGCCATATTGCTGTAATCAAGTGAACCAACAAACGCTTGACCTAGCATAGTTGCACCAGAGAATGAATCTACGGCTGTCCATACTGTGTCACCTGAAATTTGTGCAGGGTATGCGAAGAATAAAAACGCACGGCCTGCTAAAGCAGGGTTTAAGAAGTTACGTCCTGTACCACCAAAGATTTCTTTAGCGATAACCACACCGAACGTAATACCTAGTGCAACTTGCCATAGAGGAATAGTTGCAGGCAGAATAAGTGCAAATAACACAGACGTTACGAAGAAACCTTCGTTAATTTCATGTTTACGCACTGAAGCGAATATAACTTCCCAAAAACCACCTACGGCAAAAGTAACCGCATAAATAGGTAGGAAGAAACAGGCACCATAAAACATTTTCGCGCCCCAGCCAGATTCAGCGGTTAATTCACCACCAAACATCTGGAACAGGCCAACTTGCCAAGAATTTGCTAGTTCAAAACCTTGCGCTAATGCGCCAGCAGCCTGATGACCGATGTTGAACATACCAAAAAACATGGCAGGGAACGTCGCCATCCACACTAAAATCATCATACGTTTTAGGTCGATGTTATCGCGTACGTGTGTCGCGCCTTTATTTACGTGGCCAGGGGTATAAAAAATAGTTGCAGCTGCTTCATACAGCGCATAAAACTTCTCATGTTTCCCACCAGCTTCAAAATGCGGCTCGATATCTTCTAGAAATTTCTTTAAACCCATCTCTCTAGCCTTCCTTCTCGATCGTAGTCAAGCAATCGCGTAGGATTGAACCATACTCGTATTTACCTGGACAAACGAAGGTACATAACGCTAAATCTTCTTCATCAAGTTCAAGCGCACCTAATGAAATTGCACCATCTAAATCACGCGCGATTAAGTCACGTAATAAGAGTGTTGGTAAAATATCTAAAGGCATCACACGCTCATAGTTACCAATTGGTACCATGGCACGTTTTGAACCACCTGTTGACGTTGTCATTTTGAATAAACGACTCGGTGTTAGGTGAGATAAGAAAGTACGTGTTACAGAGAATTTATCTGTGCCTGGGGCAATCCAACCAAACAATTCTTTTTCGCGACCTTCAAGTAATACCGATACTTGAACATGGTAACGACCTAAGAATGCTTGAGGACCTTGTGACGTAGCACCCGCTAAAACAGAACCAGAGATAACACGGTTATCACCATCTTCTAATTCGCCAGCAACTAAATCATCTAAAGCAGCACCCAGTTGAGTTTTCACTAAACGAGGATTTTTAACACGCGGGCCAGCAAGAGCAATCACACGATCAGTAAAGATTTCACCGGTTAGGAATAAATGACCAAAGGCGATAACGTCTTGGTAACCAATATGCCAAACTTGCTTGCTTGCAGACACTGGGTCTAAGTGATGGATATGTGTGCCAACAAGGCCAGCCGGATGTACGCCACCAAACTCATGTACTTCTACTTGAGGAATTGATGAACTAGGTACTTGGCTACCTGCTTGTTTACAAACAAATACTTTACCATCAGTCAAACGCGAAACCACAGCTAAACCCGCTTCAAATGCTTGCACATTTTCAGCAATAATCACTGCCGGATCTGCAGCAAGTGGGTTAGTGTCGATAGCCGTCACAAAGATAGAGCTAGGATTTGCATCCACAGCCGCTACTTTACTGAATGGGCGAGCACGAAGCGCCGTCCATTGACCTGACTGGATAAGTACTTCTTTGGCTTTTTCACGGTCGAGGCTCGAAAGTTGCTCAGCTGAGAAAGAGTCAAAGGTGATTTGCTCACTGCCGTTTATTTCAATAACAACAGATTGCAGCACACGTTTTGCACCACGATTAATTTCTTTTACTGTACCAGCAGCTGGGGCAGTAAATAATACGCCTGGGTTCTTTTTATCTTCAAAAAGTACCTGGCCTTTTTTAACTTGGTCATCCACACGAACATGCATGGTTGGACGCATACCAATAAACTCTTCACCTAGCACAGCTACACGCTTGACGGTAGAACCATCATGAATAACTTGCTGAGGTGCGCCCTCTATGGGTAAGTCCAGACCTTTTTTTATGTTGATCATACGCACTTGCACTACATTAACGGAAAGAAACTGAAAAATCGTACCAACCACGTCGCTATTTCGATGATCTAAGCTAAATTCAAGATATCAAAGAACTACCTGTTTTAATCTCAAAACAAGCAACGCAGTTAAACTCCTCACATATATTGCGCGAATTTTAACATTAATCGTGACTACTATGCGAGTGTAAATATGAAATTTATACGACAAGTGTCGTTATTTAGCTCAATCGCTACATTTGAATAAAATTCAATATAGACCAAAGTGCTATTGCTCGCGAGGCAAGATGGAAATTAAACAAAAATAGAGGGGAAAAGCACTTGGTCATAAAAAAAGTCGCCGCAGCGACTTTTCAAATAAACATGGCTGAATTAATCAATCATATTTGCAATCGGTGCGACTGCATCAACGTCTTGTTCGTAATCAACACTGTCGATACCAAAACCAAATAAACGTAAAAACTCATTGTGGTAACCCACGTAATCAGTTAATTCGTCAATTGTTGCTGTGGTTACGCTGTCCCACACTGTTTGAATACGCGCTTGCACGTCATCTTCCAACTCTTTGTAGTTTTGGAATAAATGGCCGCCGTCGTCAAAACGAGGTGAATCACCGTATAGGTTTTCAGTGAATAAAGCATGAATTTGCTCAATGGTGCCTTCATAAGTACCATCCGCTTTCATTACTTTAAATAAAGCAGAAATATAAAGTGGCATAATAGGAATAGCTGAACTTGCTTGGGTTACTACTGCGTTCAGTGACGACACATATGCTTCACCGTTTAATGCACTCGTTGATTCTTTAATGGCTACGGTTGCACGATCTAAATCTTCTTTTGCTTTACCAATTGTTGCATGACCGTAAATTGGCCATGTTAACTCTTTACCAATATAGGTATAAGCCGTGGTTTTAAAGTTATCAGCAAGTACATCAGCTTCTTTAAGCGCATCAATCCACATTTCCCAATCTTCACCGCCCATCACTTTAATAGTGTTGTCGATGTCTTCTTGGTTCGCCGCTTCAACGGTAATTTCGTCAATTTCACGCTTTGAAGTATTTAAGTTCTTAGTCGTAACTGCATTACCAATTGGCTTAAGGGTAGAAGAATACACTTCGCCAGTATTTGGATCAGTACGACGCGGCGATGCTAGGCTGTAAATAACTAAATCAACTTTGCCTAAATCCGCTTTAATTGTATCAATCGCTTTTTGTTTGATTTCGTTAGAGAACGCATCACCATTGATATTTTTAGACCATAAACCTTCAGCGTCTGCTGCAGCTTGAAATGCCGCAGTATTATACCAACCCGCAGAACCCGTTTTACGCTCTGTGCCTTCTTTTTCAAAGAAGATACCTAAAGTTTTAGCGCCACCGCCAAATGCAGCAGTAATACGAGAAGCAAGGCCATAACCAGTTGAAGCACCGATAACGAGTACATTTTTAGGGGCATTTGTTAATGCGCCTTGCTGTTTTACATAGTTAATTTGTTCTTGTACGTGCGCTGCACAGCCAACTGGGTGGGCATTAGTACAGATGAAACCGCGAATTTTAGGCTTAATGACCATTGATCATCCTATATCTATCTCAATAAAAATTAGCGCTAGTTTAAAGGCTAATTGTAAAAATACAGGTCTGATGAGTGTTGTGCCCTATCAGACCTGGCCGTTAATCTAATTTAGAGCCGCCTAAACAGCTTGGTGAGTCTGCGATCTGACCGCTTTGCTCACTAAATTCTTCTGGGGTAAAGGTATGAATTGCTAATGCATGAATATGATTGGCTAACTCATCTTTTAAAATTTCATTAATTTGCCGATGGCGTTGTAATAAACGCTTACCACTAAATTCCTCACTTACCACCACAACTTTAAAGTGCGAATCGCTGCCACGACTATGCATATGGCTTTCGTTGACCACATTAAGATGTTTACACGCTATCGCATCGGCTAATTTGCTTGCTATTTGTTGTTGCATTGACATACATGCTCACTTTAAAACTGATTTATTGCCTTACTATAACAAGTTGCCAAGCGCCTTGGCTAACAAAATTATAGTTAGGGAGTTTGCTTTATATACCTAAACGTCAAACTGATACGCGGATGAGCCAAGGTCGTTTGCTTCGCTATCGCGTGTTGGTAATCTCGTTGACTGTCACCATGCATCACTAAACAACTGCCACTGTGGAGCAATAAGTCGGTTACGGTGTTAGTGGCCTTATGTTTGAGTTTTAACACCCGTTCTGCGCCTAAAGAGATGCACACAATAGTTGGCTGAAAACCGAGTTCTATTTCATCATCGCTGTGCCAGCCCATGGTATCGTTGCCATCGCGATAATAGTTTACCAACAAAGAATTAAAAGGCTGTTGTAAGTGACCCTCTAAGCGTTTGCGTATCGCTAATAAAACAGCCGGCCAAGGCTCAACCACTAATTTACTGTGGGAATAGCCATATTCAATATCATTATCACTGATAAAACACTGTAAGCGTGGAATTGGCCCTGTGCGCCCGTAAACGGTGGTATTGGGTTGCTGCCAATTTAGGTTTTGCTGCAGATGATAAAATAAATCGAGGCTTTTTTGCGCGCTCAACGCCTTTCTTTGGTAAGAAAAGCCATTTGGTAACATATGAGGGTTGGCCTTTTGCCGTTGCATGTTAGAATTTACCTATCAATTGATTACTGATCACTAACTATTATGACCACGCAAGCACAGCTCGGCGATACAACCTTTACTCTTGAACGCTTTCCATTAGATCAAAAAAACCGTAGCTTACAGGCTTGGGATTCAGCAGACGAGTACTTAATCGACTATGTTACTGAACATTATCCTGATTGTCGCTCTTTGCTGATCTTAAATGATAGCTTTGGTGCATTGTCTTGTTATTTTAGCAAACGCCAGTTAACGGTTTGTTCAGTCAATGACTCTTATATTAGTCACCAAGCTGCCGCTTATAACCTCGCTGAGAATAAAATTGCCACAACAGCGTTTAGCCAACTTGATAGTTTATCGGCGTTACCTGAGCAGGTTGATTTAGTGATTTTAAAGGTGCCGCGCACCTTGGCTTTTTTACAATACCAATTGTCTGAACTCAGTGAAGTACTTGCACCAGGCACGCCGGTTATTGGCGCTGCGAAAACCAAAGATGTGCACAACTCAACCATTAAAGCGTTTGAGCAATTTATTGGCGAAACAAAAACCAGTTTAGCAGTGAAAAAATCGCGCCTTATTATTAGCCACGCAGCAGGTGGTTATAAAGCCGCAGATTTCCCAGTAAGCTGGCCGCTAGAAGGCACCAACTTTACCATTAGTAATCATGCCAATGTATTCTCGCGTGATTCACTTGATATTGGTGCGCGGTTCTTTTTTGACTATTTACCACAAACCAATAAAGCAAAAAGTATTATTGATTTAGGCTGTGGCAATGGCGTAGTTGGGTTAATGACGCTGGCGCGCTGCCCTAATGCGCAAGTGACGTTTGTTGATGAATCGTACATGGCTGTTGAATCTGCACGGCTGACTGTAGAACTGAATATGGAAGACAAGTTTGAGCAATGTGCATTTATCGAAAACGATTGCTTAACTGGCTTTGAGCGTGAAAGTGTCGACATTGTGTTATGTAATCCACCTTTTCACCAAGCGCAAGCGGTTACCGATCACATTGCATGGCAAATGTTCAAGCAAGCCAAAGACACCTTAAAAAATGGGGGTGAATTGCGTATTATTGGTAATCGTCATCTAGACTACCATGACAAACTAAAACGCATGTTTGGCAATTGTGAGTTACTTGGTTCAAATAAAAAGTTTGTAGTATTAAGTGCGACTAAAAATAATGGAATGCTATAACCATGATGAAATACATTTTACCTTGCTGTGCCTTATTATCACTGTCGGCTTGTAGTAGTCAGCCGAATCAACTGATCTTAAATCCGGTTTATCAAGGTGGCAAGCTAAGCTCAATTAATCAAAGTTTAAGCACCAGTGTGATTGATTTACGTGGTGACCCTGCGACATTAAAATTGATCACCTCAGATAAAACCCAAACCATTGCCAGTCAAGGACTAACAGAGTCAATTAAAAGTGCCCTCGATAGCGCACTGAGTCGTAATGGCGCCAGCATTTCAAATTTAGCAACCACGCGCTTTGAAGTTGATATTCATACATTACAAGCAGTGGTGACTGAAAAAATGGTCTCCCATACCAGCGATGCAAAAATCGAACTCGGTGTACGGGTTATTCGTAGCAGCAGTAACTTTAGTAAAATCTACCGTGGCAATGCGAGCCTTGCAGGACCTCTGGGTCATGATCGAGCCAAAATTGAAGGTCAACTCAATAAGTTGACTGAACAACTAATAACCCGCATGGTATCAGACCCTGAATTACTTGCATTTTTAGAAGGATAATCATGAAACGTGTATTTTTATTAGCTGCTTTATTACTACTTAGCCAACCACTTATAGCAGTAACTGAAGGACGCTTTGTGCAGAAAAACAATATGTTTCCTCGCGTAGAGATCACCACCTCGATGGGCAAAATAGTGATCGAAATGGATCGCTCAAAAGCCCCTATTACCGTCAATAATTTTTTAACCTATGTGATGGATGATAGCTATAAAGGCACCGTATTTCATCGTGTTGAGCGTGATGTAGAAAACGAGCGTGATTTTGTTATTCAAGGCGGTGGCTACGATAAAGAGTATGACGGTGTTTATGAAGGCGAGCCTATCTTTAATGAAAGTGGCAATGGTTCAAAAAATGATATGTACAGCATTGCCATGGCCTATCAAGATCGTCAACCACACTCTGGAACTCGTCAGTTTTTCTTTAACATGGATGATAACGATCATCTAAACCCTGGTAAAGATTGGGGCTTTGCTGTATTCGGCATGGTAATGGAAGGCTATGAAACACTTGATAAAATCATGCAAGTTGAAACGGGATTTAATGAAAAAATTGGTTATGACTTTGTACCAAAAACCCCCGTTGTTATTTTAAATATGACCGTATTAGAGCCAACTCCATTGTAACTATAATAAAGAGAGCGCTTGACTCTCTTTGCCATTGAAGGCGTTATGACTAAAAATTTGTCGATAGCAGAATATTTTTCTTACTTTAAAGATAAACGACTTATAAATGTGTTTATTTTTGGCATGAGCAGTGGCTTTCCTTGGGTACTGATTGGCTCAGTAATGTCAGCCTGGCTCAAAGATGAAGGTCTTAGCCGCAGTATGATTGGTTTATTCGGCATTGTTTTTGGCGCATACAGTATAAACTTCTTATGGTCACCTTTAGTTGACCGTATCAAACTCCCTATTCTTTATAGTTGGCTTGGCCAACGCCGTAGCTGGATACTGCTTTGTCAGGGCTTTATTTTACTCGGTGTTATTTTACTAGCAGGGCTCGATATTACCGCCCATTTAGCTATCGCCGCGGCTTTATGCTTACTTATAGCCATTGCCTCTGCCACTCAAGATATCGCTATTGATGCGTTTCGTATTGATACTTTAGATGAAAATGAGAGTCATAAAGCGACGGCTGCGGCGGCCATGGCAACCTCAGGTTGGTGGAGCGGTTATGCGCTACTTGGCGCAATTCCCTTTTATATGGCGGATATGCCAAGCATTGACTGGCCGCAAGTGTATTACTTTTTAGCTATTGTAATGTTACTACTTATGAGTTGTGTGTTTTGGGCGAAAGAGCCTGAATCAAATCGTGAAGCCGTGCATGCTGAGTTAGAACGTATTTATCAGCAAAAATTGGCGCTGGGTAAGCAAACTAACTTAACTAAAGTTGCAGCGTGGCTGGCTGTTACTGTACTCGACCCATTTAAAACGTTCTTCGCTCGTAATGGCGTGAAAACGGCACTTGCGCTACTGGCTTTTATCTTTTTATTCAAAATTGGTGAAGCATTCTTAGCCCGTATGTCGATTGTGTTTTATAAAGAAGTCGGCTTTAGCAATACACAAATTGCCAACTACTCAAAACTGGGAACGGGTTTAATTACCATCGTTTTTGCTTTTTTAGGCAGTATTTTTAATCATAAATACGGTATCGTAAAAGGTTTATTTATAAGTGGTGTAGCAATGGCGGCATCCAACTTAATGTTTTCTTGGATTGCTCTTGCAGGACCTCAAGAGCATTTGTATGCGATGGCTGTGGTGGTGGACGGTTTTACTCAAGCATGGTCGTTAGTGGCTATGGTGGCATTTATATCCATGCTCTGCGACAGAGCTTTTAGTGCAACTCACTATGCGCTGCTAGCTTCACTAGGAAATTTAGGACGAACATTGCTATCGAGTTATAGCGGCGTAGTAATTGATGATTGGCTAGGTGGCAATTGGTCATTATTCTTTATTTTAACAGCCTTGATGGTGTTGCCATCACTGATCTTTTTATACCTAATTCGGCATCGTTTGTATGCGTTAGAAAATAGCTATCACGGGAATACATAAAGTGTTTTTGGAGGGGGAAGTTTGCAAGTGGTAGGGAATAAATTACTGGTGAAAGCGCTTCCCTGCACTGACTAAAAAAACTAACTATTAGTCTTCTTTTAATAAGCCTAAACCTTCGTACGGGTCGACTTCTAATGCATCACAATAACGTAAAAATTCAATCACGTCTAAACGGCGCTCTTGGTTTTCAATTTTACCAATAAATGAATGCGGTGTACCAAGTACTTGAGCAAGGCTACGCATTGTATGACCTTTCTCGTGACGCTTAGTTTTAAGCCACTTGGTTAGTTTTGAGTTTTCTTCAGAAGAAACTGTTTTACCCATCATAAAAAACATCTCCTACTAGATGATTTAAAGTTTAATTAAGAGTGAAATTTTGCCCGTCTCACTCTTGGATACATTATATACTATTCATACTCATGTGGAATAACTAATTTCAGCCAAATACCTTTTTTAGGTAATTGCTATTGTAAACTATTAACTTTATTGTAAAACAAATATTAAAGTTAATAGTCTAGTATTAGTTCCTCGTTAATGTAACAAATAATTTATTGAAATGAACCCTTTTTACGATAAATTATTTTTAACTTTAAAATTAAATGGTTATGCTACTAAACTGTATAATCATCACCAAAGAGAGAAGTTTATGTTCCGATTATTATTCCTCATGCCAATTATTCTTTGCTTAATTTGGTACTTTTTTCTTAAGCAAAATAAGATACCTATTAAACAAGGTAAGAAGGGCTTTATATACATTTTAGTCTTTTCTGCCATGGTGTTAGGCTTTTTTATTCTAATGATGCAAGTCACTCATACCGCGTGAGTGACTAAAAATAAACCAATATTACGCCCTGCGCCGTTCGCGTAACATCAGTAAGCAAGGTGTCAACACTAACGTTAGTACGGTAGCAAAAGCCAAACCGCCCGCAACAGCGGTCGCTAATTGCACCCACCACTGGGTTGAAGGTGCACCAAAATCAATTGTGCGATTAAATAGATCAATATTAACCTGCAACACCATCGGCATTAACCCTAAAATGGTTGTCACTGTTGTTAATAGTACCGGCCGCAATCGCTGTGCACCGGTTCTTAAAATGGCATCTTTTGCAGCAAGCCCTTGTGCTCTTAGTACATTGTAAGTGTCTATTAGCACAATGTTATTATTCACCACAATGCCGGCCAGCGAAATAACCCCAATGCCTGACATGACAATACCAAAGGGTTGTTGTAACACTAATAAGCCTAAAAACACGCCAACAGTCGAAAATACCACCGCACTTAAAATCAAAAAGGCCTGATAGAAACTATTAAACTGAGTAACTAAAATAATTCCCATCACAAATAGCGCAACTAAAAAGGCATTTTTCAAGAATGCCTCTGATTCATCTTGATCTTCGGTTTCGCCACGGACTTTAATTTTAACTCTAGGGTCTAAACCTTGCTCTTTAAGCTGCGCTTGTAAGCGTGGTAAAGCTTTGGCAAGTTGTTCACCCACTTTCATATCGGCATTAATGGTCACCACGCGATGAGCATCAACACGGCGAATAGTATCCACTTTAGGGGCTGCGTGTCGTTCAACAAAATAGCTAATTGGTACTTGGCCATGTATGGTTTTAACACGTAACGTTTCCAGACGACTTAAATCACGCTTGTCGTGAGGAAAGCGCACTCGAATATCTATCTCGTCGTCAACATCATCAGGACGATACTCACCTAACTTTAAACCATTAGTAATTAACTGCACATTAGCACCGAGCATAGCCGCATCTGCACCGTAGCGGGCTGCATCGGCTCGATTAAGTTTTAACTGCCACTCAATCCCAGGTTTTGAAGCTGTGTCGTCAACATTTCGAAATGCACCATCGTTTTCAATCGCTGCGCGGATCACTTTAGCTTGCTGATTTAATACCTCAGGAAATTTTGAACTCAGTTCAATACTCAGTGCTTTACCACCACCTGGACCGTTTTCATCCTTACGCATTTCAATCTCAACACCCGCAAAGCTTGCAGTAATTTCATTAACTTGGGTGATGATATCTTCGGCTGGCGGGCGCACATGCCACTCTTTTAAATTTAGTCGAAATGAGCCTATTTGATCTTGCCCACCGGTGCGCGCATACAAGGTTTTAATACCTTCAACGGCTAAAATACGGGTTTCGATTTCTTTCATGATCAGGTCTTTTTCATAAATAGACAGATCACTATATGAGCGTACTTTAATGTTCACCCCATTTGGCTCAACATCTGGGAAAAACTCGACCCCTAACTTTGATACCGCAAAACCGACAAACACTAAAATTGAGAACACAACGGCAGCGAGCAGCGTCCACCACGGCTTATCAAGCGCTCGATTTAATACCCGTACATAACGCCCCGCAAAACCTTGCAACTGAGTTAAATCACCTGACTCAGCAATCACCAAGTCTTGCTTTTGCAATGCCGTTAACGGCCTAATTTTTCCAATCAAGCCACCGATCGTTGGCACAAACACCAGTGCCATCAGTAATGATGCTGATAATGTTGCGATTAAAGTGATGGGTAAGTATTTCATAAACTCACCCATCATTCCCGGCCAAAATATTAACGGCGCAAACGCAGCAAGCGTAGTTGCTGTTGATGCAATAATTGGCCATGCCATTCGCTCGGCAGCAATTTTATAAGCTTGCTTACGTGATTTCCCTTCACTCATTGCTCTATCGGCAAATTCAGTAACAACAATCGCGCCATCCACCAGCATGCCGACCGCCATGATCAGCGCAAACAACACCACGATATTAACGGTTAAGCCAAATAAGGAAATCACTAAAATACCGGTTAAAAATGAACCAGGTATAGCTACCCCCACTAAAAATGCGGTACGTGCTCCAAGCACAGCAACAATCACAATGACCACCAGTAATACAGCTAATAACACATTGTTTTGCAGATCAGCGAGCATCATTTCAACGTCTTTTGACATATCGCCGGTGTAATCAACTCGAATATGCTCAGGCCACATTTTTTGTGCTTGACTGACCACTTCTTTCACTTGTGCTACTGTGTCTATAATATTTTCACCAGCACGCTTTTTCACTTCTAGAGACACCGCTTGGCGACCATTAATACGCGCTATTGAACTAGGATCTTTATAAGCACGGCGAATTTTAGCTACGTCCATAAAGCGCACGACACGATCGCCTACCACTTTAACAGGTTGTTCCATCACATCTTGGATGGTTTCAAATACCGAAGGAATTTTTACAGCAAACCGCCCTTTGCCGGTATCCAAGGTACCTGCAGCGACTAACCGATTGTTGTTAGAGAGTAATTGAATTATATCACTTGGCTCAAGGCCATATGAAATCATCGCGAGCGGATCGACTTCAATTTCAACCATGTCTTCGCGGTCACCACCGACATCAACTTCCAATACGCTAGAGATACTTTCAAGCTCGTCTTTTAAATTACGTGCAAGGGTTAATAAGCCGCGTTCAGGTGAGTCACCAGAGAGCGTTAAAGTAATGGTGGGTTGCTGATCTTCCATGAGAATTTCATGTACTTCAGGTTCTTCGGATTCTGAGGGTAATTTAGCTTTGGCAAGACTCACGCGGTCGCGTACATCAGCCAGTGCTTCTTTAGGATCCATTCCTGCCATAAATTCCAGTGTGACTGAGGCGTGACCTTCACTGGCCACCGCAGTCATTTCTTTTACCCCTTCGATAGAACGCAGTTCAATCTCCATTGGCCTTACTAGCAACCGCTCAGCATCTTCTGGGGAAATACCATCATGAATGATTGACACATAAATAAACGGAATGGTGACATCGGGGTTCGCTTCTTTGGGAATATTTTGGTATGTCACCCAGCCTGATATCAATAATAAAGTAAAAATCAGCAGTACCGTACGCGTGTGATTAAGCGAAGCTTCAATTAAGTTTTTCATGCCGTTACTCGCCCGTCGTAGTATCAGCTTTGACAAACACAGGCTCAACAATATCACCAGCTCTGACAAAACCTTGCCCTAAAGTGATCACATTTGCTGTTTCACCTAATCCCCACAGCCACACGCCCTCTGCCGTTGATTTTGCAAGGCTAACATTTTTAAATTCTACGCGATTTTCAGCGTCAATCACCTTCACACCGATATTGCCTTCACTATCCAGTGCCATGTAGGCGGGACTTAATAGCATCGCAGGCGCTGAGTCAAGCGAGATATCAAGTTGAGTCGAGTAACCCGCTTTATATTTCATCTCAGGATTAGCAAATGCCGCTTCAATACGAAACGTATTGGTACTGTCATCTGCTACTGAGGCAATATAACGCACTTTCCCTGGGTATGATTTATCATTTAAAACATGGGCATGCACGGCCTGACCAACTTGCAAACCCGTGATTTCTTTTTGTGTTACATCGGCACGTACAATTAAAGGATCTAGATCGACCAACTCTAAAATAGTATCACCAATAGCAACATAATCGCCTAACTGCACTAAGCGGGTATTAATAATGCCACTAAATGGTGCGCGAATTTCGGTACGCTCCAATTGTAATTCAAGCCCAGCTAGACGCGCTTTTCCTTGCGCTAGCACAGCTTCACTACGCATGGTTTGTATGCGATCTTGCAAGCCTTGATCTCTAAGTGAAAGAGCACCTTCATACTCAGCCGTATATTGCTTTAATAATGCCGTGGCGGAACTTAACTGAGCGACTAAATCGGATTTATCTAACTCAAGTATCAATGCACCTTGCTCAACAAACTGCCCTTCTTCAACATAGATTTTGTCAACTTCACCGGCTTGGCGTGCACTAACTCGCGCTAATTTATCTGGCTCTGATTTACCATAGAACGACAAGGTCTTTTTTATATCTTGAGCGACTAACTTCACCACTTGAACTTTAGCTACTTTGTCAACATTACTTTGTGGCTCTTCATTACTAGCATGACTTGACCCTGACCCCATCCAGATACAAATAGCTGCAACAATGATTATGGCGAGAATATAGGGTTTTTCTTCTAATTGCTGAGCAAGCTTTTTCAACACAAAGTTTCCTTTTAGCTATCAATAGTAAGTGCGAAATATGATTGTATGAATAATAGAGTACGTAGTTGTTTTAAGGCAATAAGATTAGAACGTTATCTTAATATTATAAATTTTAGCCAATAAAAAAGCCGCAATCTGCGACTTTAATCAATGCCTTTAAACGCTAAAACTAGCGCCACACCCGCAGGTGGTAGTTGCATTGGGGTTGGCAACAAAAAAGCGTGCGCCTTCAAGTCCCTCGGTGTAATCCACCTCACCATCAACTAGATATTGAATACTCATTGGGTCAACCACTAAGGTTACGCCATTTTTGACAATTTCTAAATCGCCTGGGTTTGCTTTTTCATCAAAAGTAAACCCATATTGGAAACCAGAGCACCCTCCGCCCGTGACATAAACACGCAGTTTTAGATCTGGATTTTCTTCTTCGTCGATTAACTGTTTAACGCGAACAGCAGCTGCATCGCTGAACTTAATGGGTAATTCTTCTGACATACCATAACCCTCTATACCTACATTGTTTTGATTATCTAATACCCGAGTGTTTTAATCAAGTATAGTAAACTACTGCTGATCACTTTGTTATAAACACTTAATAATATGTGCATAGAATCCTTCCAAAATTGAATATCCGCTGCTGTGATTTTGCAACTTACCCTAAGCCTTAGTGAACATCAATTTGGTTTAAGTGAAAAACCAGTAAAATCAAAAGGACTTACTGTGACACTTTTGCTAAACTGCTCGCTGGAATAGGTGGCGAGGAACAAAGCATGTGGCTTGAAACGCTTAGGCGTCGCTTGGCAAAGCCAAAAACATCGGTGCAATTGTGCTTACTCGGCGTAAGTGCTGGATTAATTGCGGCGTTTTTGATCATTCTATTTCGTCTAACTATTTTATTTTTTCAAGGACTGTTCCTTGATAGCCCTGATAATTTCACCACATTACCGCCCCTAGAACGGGTTTTAATGCCTATTGTTGCCGCTTTTTTAATTGCTCTGTTCGCGGCTTTGACTGGTTTTAAACATTATCGATTAGGTATTCCTTTTGTAATCCATAGAATTAAAAGTCATTACGGACAAATGCCGTTGTATAACACGGTTAATCAATTTGTTGGTGGTGCATTGGCATTGATCAGTGGTTTTTCGGTTGGTCGTGAAGGACCGTCGGTACATATGGGCGCAACCGGCGCGAGTATCTTAGCCGACAAATTACATTTACCGTATAACGCTATGCGTACCCTCAGTGGTTGTGGCGTTGCTGCGGGCATTGCTGCGTCATTTAACACCCCATTGGCTGCGGTAATTTTTGTAATGGAAGTGGTCATGCGTGAATACAAAGTGCATATATTTGTGCCTATTATGCTCGCTGCCGTTACCGGCGCATTAGCGACCCAGTTTGTGTTTGGTAATGCCTCTGAACTAGAACTTATCACCATCACCACCCTAAGTGGTTGGCACTACCCATTTTTAATCCTATTTGGTATTGCACTGGGCGCCGTTGCCTATGCGTTTAACCAAAATTTAATGTTGATCATCCGGACTTTTAAACCTTTGAGCATGTTCCCACGACTATTATTGGCTGGCCTGATTGCTGGCGGCATCGCTTACTTAGTGCCACAAGCGATGGGCTCGGGTATGAGTGCAATAACGCTCGCAGTAGAAACCCCTGAAGATGTACAACTGCTCACTACCATTTTAATAGCTAAATTACTCGCCACTCTGTTTGCTATTGGCTTAGGTATACCCGGTGGCATTATTGGCCCAGTGATCGGGCTTGGCGTATTAATGGGCACCTTAATGGCATTTTTTGCGCAATTTATTAGTCCTGGTGTTGATATAGCGGGCACTTACAGTGTATTAGGGATGGCAGGTTTACTTGCAGCCACCCTACACGCCCCGCTTGCGGCTTTAACTACGGTGATGGAGCTTACCTCAAGCCAAGAGATTATTGTCCCAGCCATGTTGGTTATTACGACCGCCTATGTTACTGCATTACAAATATTTGGTAATCGCTCGATATTTTTACAGCAACTGGATTTTCAAGGCTTAAGCTATCAAGTATCACCAGCGACCGAAGCGCTGCAAAAGGTGGGGGTGATGGACGAAATGGATGAAAACTTTAAATTACTGTATTCAGATGACAAACAACAAATCGAAAATACATTAAATGCGGTAGATAGCCAAACCCCACTGATTGTTTATGATGCTGAAAATGGCTACCGACTCGCAGAATATGATTTAAGTTTAATGTCGGATCAAAACATCGCTATAAACTATATCAGCCTGCAGGGGATCAGCAGCCAAGCAACCCTTGCTGATGCTTTTGATATACTAAAAGATAAACGCAGTGGCGCTGTGTATATTTATAACTTACTCGATAATCAACAAATTATGGGAATTATGCGCTGGGATCAGATCCGCCATATCCTCACCATACGTAATAGCTTACTTTAACTAACACAATAGAGAACATTATGAGCGTGCTACTGGTTTACAAAGCCCTACATATTTTTTTTATGATTGCCTGGTTTGCTGGCATTTTTTACCTGCCAAGACTGTTTGTTTATCATGCGATGAGTGAAGAGAAATCATGTAATTCAATGCTCAAAGTAATGGAGCGCCGGTTACTGTATTTTGTTACTCCTTTTGCAATACTTACCGCGGTATTTGGTGTATTAACCATTATGGAATACGGCCGTGAGTGGTTTAAACACAGCATGTGGCTGCATTACAAACTGGTATTAGTGATTATTTTATATCTGTACCACGGCTTTTGTTTTAAGTTGTTGGCTGATTTTAAACATGACCGTAATACCCGTAGCCATCGTTTTTATCGCATTTTTAATGAGTTACCAGTGTTACTGCTTTTAGTCATCATATTTTTAGCCGTAACTAAACCCAGTTTATAAAAAATTTGCTATAGTATCGCGCGATTGCGTGCCCATCTTTGATGGTTGATCGCGCCCCTTTTCAATGTGATAGGAATAACCCCAATGTTAAGTTTCCAAGGTGAAAATATTCTTTCTGTCAATCAGCTCGACCGCGACTGTATTGAACGTATTTTTGCAGTAGCCAAAAAAATGGAGCCATATGCTAAAAAGCAAAAGCGCACCAATGTGTTAGAAGGCGCGATCTTAGCAAACTTATTCTTTGAGCCAAGTACCCGTACCCGCGTAAGTTTTGGCACCGCCTTTAATTTATTAGGCGGCCTTGTACGTGAAACCACAGGCATGCAAAGCTCAGCATTAGCTAAAGGCGAATCGCTCTATGATACCGCACGCGTTATTTCAGCTTACGCCGATGCAGTTGCTATGCGCCACCCTGATGCCGGATCAGTGGCAGAGTTTGCCACTGGCTGCTCGGTACCCGTGATCAACGGCGGCGACGGCCCTAATGAACACCCAACTCAAGCATTACTTGATTTATTAACCATAGAACGTGAGTTAACCCGTTTTAATCAAAACATTGATGGCATGCACATCGCCCTTGTAGGTGATTTAAAGTATGGCCGCACTGTGCATTCATTATCAAAATTACTTTGTCATTACAAAGATATAAAATTCTCGATGGTGGCACCAGATGGCTTACAAATGCCAAGTTATATTTTAGATGCGGTTGATAATGCGGGCCATAAAATTGAAATCGTCAATAAAATGGAAGGTAACTTAGCCGCCGATATCGTCTATCAAACCCGTATTCAAGAAGAACGCTTTCCTTCGCAAGAAGAAGCTAACAAATACCGTGGTGGTTTTAGAATTAGCCAATCAATTTACAATGCTCACTGCAAACCAAACTCAGTATTAATGCATCCATTGCCTCGCGATAGCCGCATAGAAGCCAATGAGCTCGATAACGATTTAAATAGTAACGATAACTTAGCTATCTTTCGCCAAGTGCAAAATGGCGTGTTAATTCGCATGGCGCTATTTGCATTGACCTTAGATGTTGCCGACAAAGTTGAGCAATATGAAGTCGCAGTGCCATGGTTTAGCCGTAAACGCGATAGTTAATCACCTTGTGACAATTAATAGGATTTTTCATGACAATTAGCCAAGATTTATTTGCCCGCGCCCAAGCGTCTATCCCTGGCGGCGTAAACTCACCAGTACGTGCATTTAATGGCGTTGGCGGCACACCGCTATTTATTACCAAAGCCCAAGGCCCATTTACATTTGATGCTGACGGCAACCGTTACATCGACTACGTTGGTTCGTGGGGACCAATGA
>NZ_DRGM01000121.1 GCF_011050055.1 Pseudoalteromonas prydzensis
ATAGTAGCTAATATCTTACAGTTTCGATAAATAGATTTGCACTTCATCTAACTGGCGGCTATGAGCGGACATTGAAATTGACTAAATATAATATAAAACTTAATGATAGCAATGCCTTAGGTGATTTTTTAAAACTATATCAAGTAGAAGTGAGCGTGGGACGAGCAGGCGTATGCGCACACTATGAAATTGTTTTAACACAGTATCAGCCTCTTGCTAACAGCGATTAGTTGAACTATTATTTGTACGTTATTTTGTACTAATTGGAGTTCAATATGAGTCGCATTCATTTCGATCAAGATATTCAACCGTTATCTGAATTTCGTGCCGGTGTCGCATCTTACATCAAACAAATCAATGAGACTCGTCGTCCATTGGTAATCACACAACATGGTAAAGGCGTAGCCGTTGTTCTCGATGTTGCAGAGTATGAAGCAATGCAAGAAAAGATCGAACTACTTGAAGAAATGCGTACCGCAGAAGCTCAATTGGCTTCAGGGCTAGGTGTTGCAAATGAAGATGCGCGCTCACAAGTGCTAGGGCGCATTAAGTAATGAAAGTAGTTTGATCCCCATTAGCACTTCAAAAACTGGGTGATGCAGCAGAGTTCATTTCTTTAGATAACCCAGCAGCTGCTGAGAAATGGGTGAATGACGTTTTTGATAAAACAGCATTGCTTGGCAGTATGCCAGAAATGGGACGTTTCGTTCCTGAAATGCCTAACACAAATTACCGTGAAATTATTTTTGGTTACTATCGTATTATCTACAGTTTAAGTCACGAAATTCGAATATTAACCGTTCGTAATTGTCGGCAAATTTTGACTGAAGACGATGTGTAAAACTGTGCTATAACACATATGAGCTTTAACCTTGTCAATAGGCACTAGTGTTCTTTTTGACCGTTTTTATTCAGTGACGGCCAACTCTAATTTAATAAGCAAATTCGTTTACTTCGTCTGACGATGTGGCTGTTAAGTCAGTAGCTTAAGGCAGACACATATAAGCGCAACGTAATAGCCTTCACGTTATTGTCACTGCATTTGCCTATTTTCCTCTAAAGCGCAGCGCCTCTTAACCTCTTTGTAAATAATTCACTAATTTTTTTTGCACAAAGAGAAGGGAATGAGCAGTAAATGAGGGAAACTTAGCGCTTAGTATTGGCATGCTTAAATAGTCGATAATCTAACACGAATATTACTAAGCAATTGAATCAAAATAGCAACTCAGCTATGGTTAAACCATCAATAACAATAAATAAAAACGAGTTATTTTACAGGCTCGTTAGGCAATCAAAAGAATCATTTATGCGTATCACAGAAAAACAAGTCTCTGAAGCTTATAGAGTAGCCCGAAAAGTTTACGAAGGTGAGATCAAAAAAGCTGACGGAGTCAACGAACTTGTAGATGTTCATGGACTTAATAGAGCTACTGCCAATGATTTTATTTACGACTTTAAATGTCTTTTATTGGGAAAGGTCTTTCATAGAGCAATGAGCGCTGGTGCTATGCATTACTTCTTATCTAAAATCCATACAGAATATGGAGTGGATTCACTTATACAAGCAGTAATATCTTTAAAAGCCCATATAAAATATTATGAAGGTCACTTTAAAGTTAATATGCGCAAATTACGTGGAGTAGCTGAGGAATTTGAGCGACTTACACGACATAACAAAACTTTTTTGGAAATAGAACAAGAGTTTCATCGCTCAGTTAAAGAGTCACTAGAAGATAATCAGTCAAATCGTTTAAAAAGATTATCTAAAGCAAATAAGTTACCTGAAAAGGTTGAAGTTAAAACGACTGTGTTTATCCGTAATCCTGATGTCGTAGCTGAATCTCTAATTCGGGCAAATGGTACGTGTGAAAGTTGCTTAACAGAAGCTCCATTTCTACGTATTAAAGACGGATCTCCATACTTAGAAGTTCACCATAAAGTGCAGCTATCAAAAGGTGGAGAAGACTCTACAGATAACACAATAGCCTTATGTCCTAATTGCCACCGAAAAGAACATTACGGAATGTGAATTGCCTAACAAATCAATTATTCTGATCTCAACTCCCTGCGCTCTTTTCGTCTGCATATTGGGGCGTTACCAATGTTCGCTTATCGCACACACGCGACTGTCAGATTAGATTGAATCTCATTTGTTCAGACCATTTTAGGGCTTATTAAAACCTAGAACCTAGTTACCTAGCGCCTTCTCGTTATCTTCGCTGCACTCAACCAGAACCACATAGTTAACTTTAACGCCGAGCAGCTTAAAACTTATCGCTTACCGCTTAAAGCTAATCTAAGGCACAAACTTGATCGGTACGCTGTCTTTATTGGCATTGTGCTCTGCGACGCGTTGTTGGTAGGTTTGCCATAGTTCATCATGTTGAGTTTGTAGGTGGCTGAAGTATGCCCAGCTAAATAAGCCGCTGTTGTGGCCATCATCAAAGTCTAAACGCAGTGCGTAGTGGCCGACGGGTTCTATCTGTTTAATATTCACTGATTGCTTATTAAGTACGAGTTTCATCGGTTCGTTGCCGTGGCCTTGTACTTCGGCAGAGGGGGAGTGAACACGTAAAAACTCACAGCTAAAGGTGCAATGGCTGTCATCGTCAAAATAAACATCAAGGGTTTTACTAACTGTATGATGATGTACCTTGATCACTTGCTTCATTGTTATACCTTTGTGTTGAACCTAGAACCTAGAACCTAGAACCTAGAACCTAGAACCTAGAACCTAGGCCCTAGATCCTAGTTTTAAAATTAAAGAATAAAGCGACTTAGGTCTTCATCTTCAACCAGTGCACCTAAATGCTGCTCTACATAGGCGGCGTCAATCACGATACTGCTGCCAGCTTGCTCGGAGGCATCATAGGAAATTTCTTCCATTAGCTTTTCCATCACGGTGTGTAGACGACGGGCACCGATGTTTTCGGTTTTTTCGTTTACTTGCCATGCCGCTTTTGCAATGCGCTCAATGGCGTCGTCGCTAAACTCAACATTTACTTGCTCTGTTTTAAGTAGCGCATGTTGTTGCTCGGTCAATGAGGCGTGTGGCTCGGTTAGAATGCGTTTAAAGTCATCAGCGGTGAGTGCTTCAAGTTCGACACGAATAGGTAGGCGACCTTGTAGCTCTGGGATCATGTCTGATGGTTTTGCCATTTGGAATGCGCCAGAGGCAATAAACAGCATGTGGTCGGTTTTCACCATGCCGTGCTTAGTGCTAACGGTTGAGCCTTCAATAAGTGGCAATAGGTCGCGTTGTACGCCTTCACGACTTACGTCTGGGCCTGATGATTCACCACGCTTACAGATTTTGTCGATCTCGTCGATAAACACGATACCGTTTTGCTCTGCGGCGAAGATCGCTTGCTCTTTTAGTTCTTCAGGGTTAACTAATTTAGCGGCTTCTTCTTCAACTAACAGTTTGAAGGCTTCTTTGATTTTTACTTTACGTTTACTGCGCTTGTCACCGGACATATTTTGGAACATGCTTTGCAGCTGGTTGGTCATTTCTTCCATACCAGGCGGCGCCATGATCTCAACGTTTGGTTGCGCTTGGGCTAAATCAATATCGATTTCTTTGTCATCCAATTGCCCTTCGCGTAATTTCTTACGGAATACTTGGCGTGTAGATGAGCCACCTTCACGTTGGCTTTCACCAGATGAATCTTTTGCTGGTGGCAGTAGCGCGTCTAAAATACGCTCTTCTGCGGCTTCTTCAGCGCGATGTTTAAACTTTTTAGTTTGTTGCTCGCGGGTCATTTTGATTGAAACGTCAACCAAGTCGCGAATGATGGTTTCAACTTCTTTACCAACATAGCCCACTTCAGTGAACTTAGTGGCTTCCACTTTAATAAATGGGGCGTTGGCAAGTTTAGCTAAACGACGGGCAATTTCAGTTTTACCGACACCGGTCGGGCCGATCATCAAAATGTTTTTCGGCGTTACTTCAGCGCGAAGGTCTTCATTGAGTTGCATGCGGCGCCAACGGTTACGAAGGGCAATGGCCACTGCTTTTTTTGCTTTAGCTTGGCCAATGATATGTTGGTCAAGTTCATGAACGATTTCTCTGGGAGTCATATCAGACATAGCAGTTCCTATTACAATTCTTCGATGGTTTGGAAGTTATTTGTGAATACACAAATGTTGCCTGCAATGGTGAGGCTTTTTTCAACGATTTCTCGCGCGCTAAGATCGGTATTTTCAAGTAAGGCTGTTGCTGCTGATTGAGCAAAGTTACCGCCACTACCGATAGCAATTAGGTCGTTTTCAGGTTGCACAACATCGCCATTACCGGTGATGATCAAGGAGGCGGTGGAGTCCGCAACGGCAAGTAAGGCTTCTAATTTACGCAAGGCGCGATCGCTGCGCCAATCTTTGGCCATCTCAACCGCTGCTTTGGTTAAGTTGCCTTGGTGCATTTCAAGTTTGCTTTCAAAACGTTCGAATAGGGTGAAGGCATCAGCAGTGCCGCCAGCAAAACCGGCGATCACTTTGCCATTATAAAGGCGTCGAACTTTACGGGCATTGCCCTTCATTACGGTGTTACCAAGTGAAACTTGGCCATCGCCACCAATGACGACTTTATCGCCGCGGCGTACACTTACAATAGTGGTCATGTTATTCCTCATCATCGAGCCGCAGGGGCGACTCGTTAAAAACGATTGATGATGAGTTAATATGGGTTAACGGGCTAAAATCAAGTCCAATTCCAAATTCCACAGCCAGTTATTTTGCTGCGCTTGAGTTTATTTTTATCACTTTCGGCTAAACGTTTGGTTTTGTAGGGGCCTAAGCGTACTTTGTACCAGACACCGTTAGTGCCGGTTGTTTCACGAATTTCGGCAATTAATCCGGCAAAAGCAATTTTAGCTTTGAGCGTTTCAGCTTGGCCGTGAGTTCTGAACGAACCGCATTGCATTACATACGGGCCTTTTTGTTCAATTTCTCTTACTTCAACTTGGATTTCATGTTCTTTGATTTCTTTAATAAATTCCGGTGGACGTGGTTTTGCGAGTTGCTCTTTTACTTTTGCAGGCATTGGGTTTGCTTGCTGTTCAACTAATTTAGGATCGGCATTGGTTTTCACATACCATAAACCAAAGCTAAAACCCGCAACTAACAAGATTGCCAAAAGTACTAATAACACCGGAAATGGCTTTTTTGGTGGTGGCTGTTTTTTACGGTTATTTGGTTTTTTATTTATAAAATCGTGTTGTGCCATGGTTATGTGGACTTCTAACCTTAAATCATGTCTATGGGATCTACATCTAAGCTCCATCGCACCTTTTGCGCTAATTTACTGGTACTTAAATAGTCGACCATTTGCGCGAGATATTGGTGTAATAGAGGGCGATCGAGCGCTTGAATATGCAATTGAAAACGGTATTTCCCTGCAATTCGCTCGAGTGGTGCAGGGATCGGACCCAGCAATTGTATACCAGTTAGACTCTGAACTGGAACTAAATCCGTTAAAAAATCGACCACTTGCTTTATGTTGTGACCTTCAGCGCGAACAATCGCCATATTGGTAATGGGTGGCAGTTGCGCATCATCACGCTCTTGCAGTGCAAAACGGGCAAAATCTTGATAACCATTATTGACTAAATCCTGCAATAACGGGTGTTCAGGGAAGTGTGTTTGTAATAACACCTGACCTGGCTCGCCACTGCGCCCCGCACGGCCAGCCACCTGAGTGACCAACTGTGCTAAATGCTCGGTGGCGCGAAAATCACAGGAATATAAGCCGCCATCCACGTCGAGTATCAGTACTAGGCTAACATCGGCAAAGTGATGGCCTTTAGCCAGCATTTGCGTGCCAACTAAAATACGGGCACCACCTTGATTAATATCGTCTAAGGCTTTTTCTAAGCTGCCTTTACGGCGCGTTGAATCGCGGTCAATGCGGCTAATTGGGGTGTCAGGAAATTCACTGCTTAAAAACTCTTCTATTTGTTCAGTGCCTTTACCATTTGGAAATATTTGTGTACTGCCGCAATCTGGGCACTGGTGCGGCACCCGTTCTTGCTCGCCGCAATGATGGCAAATCATCTGGCCGATTGCTTTATGGAAAGTCGCACTGGTGCTGCAACGTTTGCATTCACTGAGCCAGCCGCATTCATGGCAAATCAAGGTCGGTGCAAAGCCACGACGATTTAAAAATACCATCACTTGCTTGCCACGCTTTAAATGCTGGCGAATCGTCGCTAGGCTGCCGTGGGCTATTCCCGCTTGATCGGGCTGACCTTTCATATCCAATAATTGAAATTTATTATCGGTGCTAGTTTGCGCGCGTTGCGTGAGGCTTAATAATTGATATTTGTTATTCAGTGCTTTATGTAAAGTCTCAAGAGCAGGCGTGGCTGAGCCTAAAATAAGTGGTATTTTATGCTGAAATGCACGGTAAGCGGCTAAGTCTCTGGCGTGGTAGCGTAGTGTGTCTTGTTGTTTAAAGGAGCTGTCATGCTCTTCATCAACAATGATCATGCCGAGTTTTAAAAACGGCAAAAAGATACTCGAACGGGTGCCGATCACTATCGCACAGCTGGCTTTTTCGCAAAAGCGCCATGTTTGCAGGCGTTCATTATCGGTCAACGCTGAATGCCACAGCATAATCGGCGTATCTGGAAAACGGCGACGAAAGCGGTTGACGGTTTGCGGTGTAAGGCCTATTTCAGGTACCAGTACTAACGCTTGCTCACCACGTTTTAAAACGTCTTCAAGGCACTGTAAATAGACTTCGGTTTTACCACTGCCAGTGACGCCTTCAAGTAAAAAGCTATTAAAGCCTTGCGCTTGATTAATTGTGCTGCAGGCAACCGCTTGTTCTTTATTTAACGTCGGTTTAGTGCTCACCGTGGGCGTTTGTTGCTGCCATTGATTGTCGTGTTCGATGGTTTGGCTGATCAGTGCTTTATTCAGTAGGCTGTCGATGGTTTTTTTACTAAACCCCAGCGCTTTTAATTCTGTTAAAGACGATTTCCCCGATTCGGCCAACTGCTTAAGCAAGTTTAATTGGCTTTTTGCTTTTAATGACGGCAGCTTGGCGCCTTTGTCGGTCAGTGCCACCATATTGATACTGCTTTTATCAGGGCATAACCCTTGGCGTAGTGCGCTAGGCAGGGCAATATGAATAGTTTCGCCTAACGGGTAGCAGTAATAACGAGCAGTAAAGCGCAATAACTCGATATGTTGCGGTGATAAAATAGGTTCATCGTCAATAACTTCAAACATGTCTTTGAGTTTGTCGGCGGGCACGTCGCTGTGTGTTTTTAAAGCCAATACCACAGCAACTTTACGCTGATTGCCAAACGGGACCATGACTCTTGCACCAACCTGAGGTGGTGTTGATAAACCGTTCAGTTGCGCTGGGATACGATAATCAAAGGTGCGCTGCAACGGAACTTTTATAGCAACTTCAACAAAACTCATAACAACCCAAACAGTAACTAGCAAGGAAGTTAATGTACTAAAATTACAGCTAAAAACCTAGCAGCGAATCTCGGCTTTACAGTTTTTGGTTATTTTATTAGCAAAAACGGTATTTAAAGCTTGTAGCAAGCGGGGTTGTTGCATAGAATACGCGTCCTAAATAATTTGTTTTAACGACGTATGGTGCCAGACTTCGGGTTTGGAGAGCGATGCGGCCTTAACTAGAGGTTTCTATGAAAGAAGGTATTCACCCTAAGTACGAAGTAATTTCAGCATCATGTTCATGCGGAAATAAATTCGAAACTAGTTCTACACTGTGTAAAGACATTCACTTAGACGTATGTTCTGCGTGTCACCCGTTTTACACTGGTAAGCAAAAAGTTTTAGACACTGGTGGCCGTGTTGATCGCTTTAACAAGCGTTTCGGTTCACTTAGCAGCAAGTAATTCTTGTTGTTTTGTCGGAAAAAGCACCTTAGGGTGCTTTTTTTTATGCCTGCAATTTATAAAAACGGCGCCCATCTTGCGCTTAATGCCTGCTTATTTAGGGTTACTTCATGCATTCATTATAGTGTGACTATTTCCCATTTTTATATCCAGTATAGCGAGCAAATAACAGACAAATCGTGATTTATTCTCTATATTGATTATCGTATTAAAACGCTAGATTAAATGTTTTTGTCGATAAAGTTAGCCTTTATGCTGCTAAATGTTGTTAACGTCTCACTTATGTGAATATCTACTTTTGCTGATAGTTTTTGCTTTAAATATTCACTTAACAAGCATTTTTGGTTGGGTTTTTTGATGCTTTATGCTGTTTTTATCGCTTTAAATTGCAGTTTTTTTGCAAAACTTGACGATAAAACGCATAAAATTAACGGATATAGCATATAACAGGATAGACCTGATATTGCTTGAATTTAATTATAATATAGGTATCGTTCCCTATAAGAACTGCTTACTCTCACTTTCAACTTAACTTACTTGCAGGATAAAATCGCGTTATGTCAGATTTTCGTGAACAAGCTTTACATTACCATTCGCACCCCGTTCCAGGAAAAATCAGTGTCGAGCTTACTAAGCCGGCTGAAACAGTCCAAGATCTCGCTTTAGCATATAGCCCCGGTGTTGCAGAACCTGTACGTGAAATCGCTGCTGATCCTGCTAATGCCTATAAATACACAGGTAAAGGCAATATGGTTGCGGTTATTACTAACGGTACCGCAATCTTAGGTTTAGGTAACTTAGGGCCATTGGCGTCTAAACCAGTTATGGAAGGTAAAGCGTTATTATTTAAACGCTTTGCAGGCCTTGATTCGATTGATATCGAAGTGAAACACAATACCACTGAAGACTTTATCAATACGGTGGCAAACATCGCAGATACGTTTGGTGGTATTAACTTAGAAGATATTAAAGCACCAGAGTGTTTTGAAATCGAAAAAGCATTGATTGAACGTTGTAGTATTCCGGTGTTCCACGATGACCAACACGGTACTGCAATTGTCACAGCAGCAGGCATGATCAACGCACTAGAAGTGCAAGGTAAAGATATTGAAGATGCGATTATCGTGTGCTTAGGTGCGGGCGCCGCTGCGGTTGCATGTATGGAACTGCTGATCAAGTGTGGCGCACTACGCGAACATATTTATATGCTAGATCGTAAAGGGGTGATCCATACTCGCCGTGATGATTTAAACGAATATAAGCAGTTGTTTGCTAACAATACCGATAAGCGTACCTTGCAAGATGTGATTGCTGATGCCGATGTCTTTGTCGGTGTATCTGGGCCAAACTTATTGGCCCCTGAAGATCTTAAATTGATGGCTGATAAACCCGTGGTGTTTGCTTGTTCGAACCCAGATCCAGAAATATCACCTGAGCTTGCTCACGGTGCGCGTAATGATTTAATTATGGCGACGGGTCGTTCTGATTATCCAAACCAAGTAAATAACGTATTGTGTTTCCCATTTATTTTCCGTGGTGCGTTAGATGTACGCGCCAGTAAAATTAATGATGAAATGAAAATTGCTGCGGTTGACGCTATTCGTAGCATTGCTAAAGAACCAGTACCTGCAGAAGTACTAAAAGCGGCGGGTGTTGATAAGCTTGAATTTGGTGCGCAGTATATTATTCCAAAACCGATGGACCCGCGTTTATTACCGCGTATAGCTAAAGCTGTAGCGCAAGCGGCAATTGACTCTGGTGTTGCACAAATTGATATGCCAGAAAACTACATGGAGTAGCTGCTCAGCTGCAATTTGTAATGGCACAATAATAAAAAACCTCAGTAACGTAAGTCGCTGAGGTTTTTTTGTATACAATTCCTGAAGTATATTTTTTTAATCTTCGTTGAGGATTGGCACTTCTAAGCCCATCTCAAGCATGATTTTCTTCACTTCTTCAGGTACTTTCTCTGGATTATCTTTACGTAAGTCTTCATCGTTTGGCAATGGTTGGCCAGTAAATGCGTGTAAAAATGCTTCACAAAGTAGTTCGCTATTTGTTGCATGGCGAAGATTGTTAATTTGACGGCGAGTACGCTCATCAGTTAAAACTTTTAATACATTTAACGGGATCGAAACGGTGATCTTTTTAACTTGTTCTGATTTTTTCCCGTGTTCTGCGTATGGGTGAATATATTCACCATTCCATTTAGCCATAGGA
>NZ_DRGM01000122.1 GCF_011050055.1 Pseudoalteromonas prydzensis
GCAAATGGTGACCAAATGAAATGCAAAAATAAATGCATAATTGGCACTTCAAACGCTATCAAAAATACAAAGCCAAGCAGATTACTTTGTGCACCATCTTTCTTATGGTAAGTAAAGTGCTGCTCGCCACTAAAACTTTCTGACTTCACTCGCTTAGAGAAAAGCGCATAAGTCCACATACGGACTTCGAAACTCAGTAATTTTGCAACAGGACCCCCACCTAAATATTTTTTAATTGGCTTTTCAATAGACAGATCGGGATCTTCACTCTTACTAATGGCTGCTTTAATCGCAAGATACACTGTTAAAATTGCACCAAGTTCAAAAAATAGAATAACAGCCAAGACAAAATAGCGCCCACTTTCAAGATAATGCCAAACTAGCTTGCTTTGTTCGGGAATAATGTAACTACCTACGAGCACAGCCAAACACACTAAAATAATAGATTTTAACAAGGCTTCTTTTTTATCTTTGACAAACAAAAAACAAATTATCGGTAGCATTATCAATGCATCTAAAAGAAACAGCCATTCAAAATTGGCACTACCATAATCATTTAACTTGCTGTTAGATTGGTAATAGAAACCCCACCATATCGAAATGCAAACAAGAAATAAGAACGGTATTTTCGACTTTATGGAACTACTCACAGATTCCTCCGTACGGTATAACAAGCCTGTAGAATTACTCGTTTTTAATTTATTTTTATTGATGCATTAACCATAGCCGAGTTCCTATTTTGATTCAATCGGTTACTTCTATTTCATTGACATATAAAAAGAAGACTTGGTGTTGTTTTAATTGGTTTTGTAAAGTGTAGTACAGGTGTTTGAATGGCTTATTTAAGGAGTCTGACGCATGCTGATATTAGCCTTCAAGTTAATCCTCATTTACTTCTCTTGCTCTGCTCTTTGTGCAAAAGATCTTTAATTAAATTATTCACAAAGAGGTTTAGAGACGCTGCGCTTTAGAGTAATACAGATGCTAGACCCAGAAGTATCTATGCGGCTAGGGACACTACTGGCGGCAGTGGCGCTTTTTATAAAGGTATAAGCACGCACTAAAGTACGCAGTTTAATGAAATTAGATGTCAGCGAACGACTCACCATAGCATGTGGTATCACCAGTACCATTTGCGCTGTTTGCCAAAACCATGACAACTTAACATTGTCGGAGTTTAGGTGTTTGTTATAAGAACTAGTACGTTGTAAGTTCAATATTATTGAAAAACTCTTGTGCTACATTGTTTAAATTTTGAGGAAATGTCTTAGTATCTGAACGATGTGATACTTCCATCAATAACGCTGTAGTTTGATTTAAGTTAGTGCGGCAAATATAGCCTTGGTTTTTAAAATATTGGAACTCTTTTGAATCCAAGCCTTTATCTCCGTGATCTTCGGCAAGACCACTATACTTTAAGCAAGGACGCCCTTTAAATGTAAGAGTTTCGTAATCTAATTCAAGTTGTTTAAAACGAGCTTTATTATCAAAGGTTTTTCTACTCTCAATAACTTGGTCAAAAAACTCTCTGTCCGTAGGGAACTCACCTATCCAGAACAGATAAGTATTTGCTATGGCGGTTTCAGATTTGTCTGGATACTCTTTACCAAAAACCACACTTGGATCAGTGTGTTTCATCAAATACCAGTTTGGCTCATTAGGTGAAGTAACTTTAGCACCTACATGATTATAGGTTTGGCCAACACCCGCTGTAGTCATAGTTGAAGCACAACCAACTAGAAAAGCAGCAACTAAAGTAATTGTTAGATATTTCATCGGTACTTCCTTGTTCTTATAACGCCCAGATTTATCGCAGCGGGTTGGCGTCGCAGCCTGCGCTTTTTGTTGGCGATAAAATTTGATTGTTATATTGAGCCATTGCCAACCCTTGATTGATTTTATGCTGCATGTAAATTACATGAAAAATTGACGTAATCAATGGTTTTAACCATAGCTTGTCACCTTTACTTGAACCCGTTATCAAATTAATGCGATTACGCACGACAATTATCCAAGTTACGTCGAAAACACTTGAAACAACGTGAATGCCAATTGTTCCTATTAAAATGGTTGGATCATGAAGGTTGGCTAAACCATAAATCAAGCTACCCAAGTGTATAGCGAATAAGAAAATAGTTATTACAATAAATAAGTTAGATACTTTGTATTCAGTTTTTTGATTAATTAAGCTTGAGAAATTATAGAGCTTGTATATTAGGTAAGCTCCAATAGTCAGTATGCAAAGCACTAATATCTTTAACGCTGACTCAGCTTCAAATATTTCAACAAATCCTTTTTGCATTTACTCTCCAAAAGCGTAGGGAGCCTACGTGTTTGTGTCCCAGCGAACGCAGTGAGCGACAACAGTTTTGTTTGCTAGGGCTGTTGTAACCACTGAAAGATGAGCATAAATACAAATGCAATAACAAACCACATCACGAGATTCGTCAACATACCCTTGTAATCTAGCCCTTTCCTAGGTGCCTGTAGCTGGGCTTTAAATTCCGGAAATAATTCAGTTACAACTAAGTCACCATTTATAAATGCTTGTGTTGAAAAGCTTTTATGAGACAGTACGACATTGATCTCTACAACGTCATTTCCAACCTCAAAAGATAAACGATCTTTGAATTTGAAGCTCCATCTGCTAAGTAACAGTTGACCATCATAGTAATATTTCTCAAATCCCAGCAGTGAAAATACCACTCGAAATTTTTTACCCGATACATCAAAAGTGGATTCCATAAAATTCCCTTTAAAGCCCTAACAATTTTGTCTACGACATTTATCTTTTTATAAACCGACTAATGTCCAGATATTACAATGAATTTACCTTATCCATTAAATACACGTCTGTAAACAATTAGTTAACTAAGATTGAGATTTTAAAAATGCGGAAGTACACCAAAGCGGTGGAGATCAGTAATATTGGGCAAAACACCACCACTGGTTATATATACAGCAGCTTGCCAATTTGAGATTTATATCATAAGCGAACGCTGAATTGAGTATATTGAGGTGACTTAGTTAAATTACTAAAACGTATTAACTAGGTTATTAGACTTTTCAAAACTCTAAATTTCTAGCTAAAAAAGCACAGCCCATATGAGTTATGCTTTTTAAACAAAACATACGAATTAATTACAAACGAATACCACCGTCTATCTCAACCACGCGACCGGTGAAGAAGTCATTTTCGATAATGTACTGTGCAGTATGAGCTATTTCTTCTGCTTCACCAAAGCGCCCTACTGGCGTGACTGCAAGCATACGCTGTTTGGCTTCTGGCTTCATGGCGTCAGTCATATTGGTACGAATAACGCCCGGTGCAATAGCTCCAACACGAATACCAAAACGGCCAAGCTCTTTTGCCCAACCTGTGGTCATAGCTACCACACCGGCTTTCGATGCAGCGTAGTTAGTTTGACCAATGTTACCCGCACGAGCAACACTCGACATATTAACGATCACGCCGCCTTTACCCGATTCAATCATATGGCACGCAGCTTCACGCCCCGCTAAAAACACGCCGGTTAGGTTTACATCAATCACTGACTTAAATTGATCAAGCGCCATTTTAGCAACCACTTTGCCTTCTTTGGCTTTGATAAACATACCATCGCGTAAAATACCGGCATTATTTATCAATACACCAATATGACCAAAATCTGCATTAATGGTATTGAAGGTATTTACCACCGCATCTTCGTCAGTGACATTGGCAACATAGGCTTTTACAGTTACACCATGTTGGCTAAGCTCAGCAACGGCTGCATCTAATAAATCCTGTTGCATATCAATTAACGCAATATTAGCACCAAGCTCAGCCAATTTATGCGCCATTGCAAAACCTAAACCTTGCGCACCACCGGTGATCACCACAGTATTATTTTTAATTTCCACCTGTTACTCCTTCGAGAATAGTTTAAATATGGCGCTAAAGTCTTCTCTGCCCGCACCTTGGTGTTGCAACATGGTATAAAGGTTTTTTGCCATAGAACCCATTGGGGTTGATGAATTACTTTGCTGCGCCGCTTCCATCGCAAGGCCTAAGTCTTTGGCCATTAAATCAACCATGAAACCTGGTTTGTAATCATTACTCGCTGGGGCTGTGTCCATCACACCTGGGCAAGGATTGTAAAGCTCAAGAGTCCAGTTACGGCCAGAGCTGGCGGTCATGATGTCACTGAGCACTTTTGCGTCAAGGCCATTATTTATGCCCATTTGCAGCGCTTCACTGGTGCCTGCCATTAAAATGCTGAGCAGCATGTTATTACAAATTTTAGCGACTTGCCCTGCGCCAATATCGCCGGCATGAAAGATATTTTTACCCATATCAGCAAGTACTGGTTGGGCCTTAGCAAATTGCTCATCGCCACCACCGACAATAAAGGTCAATGTGCCAGCCGTTGCACCGGCAACGCCACCAGACACTGGCGCGTCAACAAAGGCAATACCGTGTTCACTAAGTTCAACACCGACTTCGCGCGCCGATGCAGCATCAATCGTTGAGCAATCAATAACCAATGTGGTTTTAGCTAGCACATGGACAAGACCGGTATCACCTAAATAAAGTGACTTAACGTGCTTACTGGCAGGTAGCATGCTGATCAGCACATCAATGTCGGTAGCACAATGTTTGGCATCCGTGGCAGCAATTGCGCCATTATTTGCCAAAGCATTTACGACCGACTGGTTTAAATCAAATACTTTAACCTGATGACCAGCCTTAACAAGGTTTGCCGCCATTGGGCCGCCCATGTTACCTAAACCAATAAAACCAATAGAAAGTGACATAACATTATCCTTGTGTAAGTTGTTTTAGTGGATGTGAGTCGTGATCCCAACGTTGAACAAAAAAACTCTCGACTAATTCATCGGGGATCTGTTCAAGCGTTTTGAACTGCCAATTAGGCGCGCCGTCTTTATCAATCAGTAGCGCACGAATGCCTTCTTGGAACTCACCGACTTCACCACAGCGCACCGACATAGCCAGTTCCATTTGAAAACATTCGCCTAAACTTTTACCCTTTGAACTGGCAAGTTGACGCTCAACTAAGGCGCAACTGAGCGGGCAACCGTGCTTTAATGCTTTTTGTGCTCGGGTAAGCCACGTATCGTCAGTTTCTAGATTTAAGATATAATTTACTTTATCGCGTAGCTCCGTAAATTCACCCAATTTTTGAATGGTGGCTAAATGCGCCTTTACATTGCCTTTTGGCATACGCCCAGAAACATTATCAAGTTCGGTAAGTAAACTGGTCAGCTTATCGTGATTCAATGAAGCCGTTTTACCCCACTTAATACTGCACAATTGTTCAATCAGAGTGTCGTATTTATCCGCTTTGAGGTAGTGATCAGCCAATGCCACATACATTGCATCGTCACAATTAATAGACGCTGCAGTTAACCCCAAAAATAAGCCGACATGTTCAGGCATTTTATGTAGAAAATAACTGCCGCCTACATCTGGGTATAAACCAATAGTTAGCTCAGGCATTGCAATACGAGAGTTCTCAGTTACCACGCGATGACTCGCTCCGGCCATTAAGCCTAAACCGCCGCCCATCACAATACCGTTCCCCCAAACAAGGATCGGTTTGTCATAACAATGAATTAGGTGATCAAGGCGATACTCGTGAGCAAAGTAATCTTCTATCAGATTTGTTGGTTCACCACTGTTCATAGCGTTATGCAGGCTGACTACATCACCACCAGCACAAAATGCTTTATCCCCTGCACCTTTAAGTATCACCATGGCAACATTACTGTCAGCCGCCCATGCGTTAAGTTGCGGCGCTAATAATTTGATCATTTCAAAATTAAGTGCATTTAACGATTTAGGGGAATTGAGCGTGGCAAAAGCAATGAGTGAGCCGTTGGCAGCACTCGCAGTTTCAAACACCACCGGCGCATCTGGCGAATTTAATTGCGTTAACTCAATCATTAGCCATTCACCCAATTTGCTTTGCGTTTTTCTAGGAAGGCATTCACCCCTTCTTGTTGGTCTTGTGTATCAAACAAACCAACAAATAACTCACGTTCAAGCGGTAATACATGCGCCATTGGCTGAGTGCGACCTTTTTGGATCAGGGTTTTACAAGCACTAACAGCAACAGGGCTTTGATCTGCCACTTGAGTCGCTAATTTAAGTGCCGCAGCAAGGCTTTCACCTTGCGGGACTAGCTCTTCAACTAAACCGATTTGCAGGGCTTTATCGGCTTTTAAGCGCTCGCCGCATAAAATCATCCGTTTTGCCCAACCTTCACCAACTAGCCAAGCTAGGTTTTGCGTGCCACCCGCACACGGGAGTAAGCCCACTTTAGCTTCAGGTAATGCCATTTGTGCTTGCTCTTCTGCAATACGAATATCACAAGCAAGGGCAACTTCTAAGCCGCCACCCATGGCATAACCATTAATGGCGGCAATAGATACACCTCTAAATGCAGTCAGCGCTTCAAAGGCTTCACCAAACACTTGCGACATGGTCGCTGCTACGCCTTTATCGCCACCGGCAAATACATTTAAGTCGGCACCGGCACTAAAAAATTTTTCGCCTTCACCGGTGATCACTAACGAATAGATATTTTTGTTGTCGTTAAGCTCATTAACGGTGTTTTTTAAGGCAATCAACGTGTCTTTGGTCCAGGTATTCGCTGGTGGATTAGACATAGTTAAAATCGCTACGTGACCTTCAATGGTTAAATCAATACTTGGGTTTGACATGACTTGCTCCTTATAAAATATCAGCGGCTGATTCGGCTAAAATACGACGTGCAATAATCACCCGCATAATTTCGTTAGTGCCTTCTAAAATTTGGTGTACGCGCACATCACGTACATGGCGCTCAAGTGGGTATTCTTTAATGTAGCCGTAACCGCCATGAATTTGCAGCGCGTCGTTACAGACTGTAAAACCTACATCGGTGGCAAACCGTTTTGCCATGGCGCAATACGTGGTTTTTTCGCTGTCATTATTATCAAGTTTAAAAGCCGCTAAACGCACCATTTGGCGTGCAGCGACAAGTTCGGTGTTCATATCGGCAATTTTAAATTGCAGCGCTTGAAAAGCAGCCAACGGTTTACCAAATTGTGTGCGTTCTTTTAAGTATTCTCGGGCAGTTTCGAGTGCTGCTTGCGCCGTACCAATTGAACAGGTTGCAATATTAATGCGCCCGCCATCAAGGCCTTGCATGGCAAACTTAAAGCCTTCACCCTCAGAGCCTAGTAAGTTATGCGCCGGTATACGTACATCTGCAAAACTAATTAGTCGTGTTGGCTGGGCATTCCAGCCCATTTTCTCTTCTGCTTTACCGTATTCAACGCCTTTGGCATCGGCCGGTACTACAAACGCAGAAATACCCGCAGCGCCTTCGCCGCCAGTGCGTGCCATTACTACTAACACTTCGGTCTCGCCTGCGCCTGAGATAAACATCTTTGAGCCATTGATCACGTAATCGTCGCCATCACGAACCGCTTTGGTTTTCAATGAGGCAGCATCGGAGCCTGAACCTGGCTCTGTTAAACAATAAGACGCTAGTAGCTCACCCATAACAAGTTGCTCGCAATATTGAGCTTTTGTTTGCTCAGTGCCAAAACTTGCAATCATCCAGGTCGCCATATTGTGAATGGTCAACATCGCAGTCGTTGCAGTACAGCCCATCGCAAGTTGTTCAAAAATAATGCTCGAATCAAGGCGAGATAAGCCTAAACCGCCTGCTTCCTCTGGGGTATACAAACCACAGAAACCCAGTTCACCCGCAGCTTTAATGGTATCTTTTGGGAAAATATGTTCGCGGTCCCATTTTGCTGCATAAGGAGCCAGTGCTGATTCTGCGAATTGGCGAGCTGTTTGAGCAAATGCTTGCTGATCTTCAGTTAAGTTAAAGTCCATTGGCGACCTCTTTATAAATATGTGTTGTCAAAAGATTAGTGAAGAGTAACGAAGGCTCAAATATGTGTGTGGAGTGCCTTCGTTACCCCTCTTTTTTATTATGGGAAACTAATTATTTAAGATTAATACTCATGTTTGGACCTGAGGCAATCTCGTCTTCAAACCAACGTGAAGTAATGGTTTTGGTCTCAGTGTAAAAACGAATACCTTGCTTACCATATGTATGCGTATCGCCATAGAATGAACCTTTCCACCCGGTGAATGAAAAGAATGGCAGTGGTACAGGAATTGGGACGTTAATACCCACTTGACCTACTTCAATCTCATGTTGGAACTTACGCGCAACCGCACCACTTGAGGTGAATAACGAGGTGCCATTACCAAATGGAGAATCATTTATAAGTGCGATTGCTTCATCAAGCGAATCAACAAACATACAGGCTAAAACTGGGCCAAAAATCTCTTCTTTGTATAAGTCCATCTCGGTGGTGACATCGCTAAACAGAGTTGGTCCAACCCAGTTGCCCTTTTCATAACCGGCTACGGTAAAATCAGAGCCATCAATTAAACAGGTTGCGCCTTGCGCTTTACCACTTTCAATTAATGACAAAATACGCGCTTTAGCAGCGGGTGAAGTCTGCGGCCCATAGGCTGCATCTTTGTCATCCCACACACCTGGGCGCACATTGGCAAAACCGGCTTTGATGTCTTCAACCCAGTCTTTCGCTTGGCCAACAAACACCGCCACTGAAATCCCCATACAACGCTGACCTGCCGCACCAACAGAGGCACCAACAAGGTTATTTACTACATGTGAACGGCTGGCATCAGGCATGATCACCATGTGGTTTTTAGCGCCAACACAGGCTTGTACACGTTTTAAATTAGCCGTGCCTTTTGAATAAATATATTCGCCTACGCCACATGAGCCAACAAACGAAATAGCGCGTACTGCTGAGTCTTCTAATAAGCGGTCAACTTGTGGTTTCGTGCCATGAACAACTTGTAATACGCCTGCAGGTGCGCCTGCTTCAATAAACAGTTCAGCGAGTCGCATTGGCGTCAGCGGATCTTGCTCAGACGGTTTTAAAATAAAGGTGTTACCACAGACAATCGCCAGTGGGAACATCCACAGTGGGATCATCGCTGGGAAGTTAAACGGCGTAATACCCGCGCACACACCCAGTGGTTGCATGTATGAGTAAGTATCGATTTTACGCGCCACGTTTTCCATGGTTTCGCCCATCATTAATGAAGGCGCATTGGCTGCTTGTTCAACCACTTCAATACCACGCCATACGTCGCCTTTAGCATCTTCAAAGGTTTTACCTAACTCGTGGCAAATAATGGTAGCAAGTTCATCGTGATGCTCTTTTAACAGCGCCGCATACTTCATCATAATGCGCGCACGCTCAGTGATTGGTACTTCCTTCCACGTTTTAAAGGTCTCGCTTGCCGATGCAATTGCGGCATCCATTTCTGCGTCTGTTGTACACGGTACTTGTGCAAGCACTTCTTGGTTTGCTGGATTAATTACATCAATAAGTTGATCTGATGTTGATTGGATAAATTCGCCGTTGATCAGTAATGGTACTTGGTGCATAACGCACTCCTCCCCAGAGGGTAATTAATTAAGCCGCAGCGTTAACCTGTTAAGGTACGTTATTATTAAAAGAACCTGCGGCTGTGAGAGTTTAAATTTAACTAATTTATAGTGCTTCAACCGCCAAAGCGACCGCCTCGCCACCGCCAATACATAATGACGCCACGCCTTTTTTAAGGCCGCGATTTTTTAATGCATGGATAAGCGTCACTAAAATACGCGCGCCACTGGCACCAATTGGATGACCTAATGCACAGGCACCACCATTGACGTTTACTTTACTTTCATCAAGCTTTAACTCGTTGATGGCAAGCATAGTAACCATGGCAAAGGCTTCGTTAATTTCCCAAAGATCGACGTCATTAGTCGTCCAACCCGCTTTGGCAAGCACACTATTCATAGCGCCTACCGGAGCAAGGGTAAATTCACTTGGTTTTTGCGAGTGGGTGCTGTGGGCAACAATACGACACAGTGGCGTCAGCCCTTGCGCTTTTGCATGTGATTCACTCATTAAAATAAGCGCGGCACCACCGTCTGAAATTGACGATGAATTAGCGGCGGTAATGGTGCCGTCACGTTTAAACGCAGCGCGTAGGCCTGGAATTTTCTCAGGACGGGCATTACCCGGTTGTTCATCAATACTAATAGTCACATCGCCTTTACGGCCGCTGATGGTGTGCGGAGCAATCTCGCTTGTAAAACTGCCGTTTGCAATTGCCGCGTTAGCTTTGCTTAATGAACTCAGTGCAAATGCATCCATTTGCTCACGGCCAATGCCGTATTCATCAGCCGTGTCTTGAGCAAAACAACCCATCGCTTTGTTATCGTAGGCATCTTCTAGGCCATCACTCATCATGTGATCTTTTATTTCGCCGTGGCCCATGCGCAGACCGCCGCGGGCTTTAGGAATAAAATACGGCGAGTTGGTCATGCTTTCCATGCCACCGGCAACCGCGCTATTAATTGAACCCGCTTTAATTAAGTCGTGTGCAAGCATTGCCGCTTTCAAGCCAGAGCCACACACTTTATTAATGGTGGTAGCGCCGGTGCTGCGTGCAAGCCCTGCTTTTAACATCGCTTGACGTGCTGGCGCTTGGCCTAAACCCGCCGGTAGTACACAGCCCATGATCACTTCATCAATCGCGGTATCACTTAAACCAGTATCGGCTAATGCACTGGCAATGGCGGTTGCACCTAACTCGGTGGCTGATGCATCACTTAGTGCTCCCATAAAACCGCCCATCGGGGTACGTTTTGCTGCTACAATAACAACGGCTTCGGTAGTCATAAAAAGGCTCCATTTAATATCAGGTGTGATCCCCACTGTTTGGGCTACACCAAGTCATTTATAATTTGATTTGTCTATGAGCATACATAATATTTACGTTTACGCCAACGTAAATCTAAAATCAAGATTTTTGTGGCAAGTAAAACTGTAAACTTATCTTTATTTTAGCGTAGCTATTTGCAAACACTGGGCTATAACACCTGTAAATACGGGTAAATCACCTGTTTTATGCCACAAATGTATTAGTCTAAAGTATAACTGCTATTATCCACTTTACCTTTACGTAAACTTCACTTATATTGGAGTTATTCGAATGAGGTAACTAGACTATGAATCAAGATAATCAAACAAACTTTGCCAGCTCAGCCGCTGAGCCTGCCAGCCACGAGCAAACCTTTAGCATCAGTGAATTAGCTAAAGAATTTGATATAACCACCCGCTCAATTCGCTTTTACGAAGATCAGGGCTTAATTTCACCCGAACGTAATGGCCAAACCCGTATTTATTCAAAACGTGACAAAGTACGTTTAAAACTAATCTTACGTGGTAAGCGTTTAGGTTTTACCTTAGCCGAAACAGGCCGTTTGTTTGAACTTTATGATGCTGATAAATCGAGCGCGAAGCAGTTAGTGACCATGCTTGACTTAATTTCTGAAAAAAAAGCCGATCTCAGTCAGCAGATGGATGACATTAAAGTTGTGTTGATGGAATTAGTAACCGCTGAGCGTCGTTGTCGCGATACCTTAAATCAATTAGATGAATAACCCATTTTAAACAATTAATAAAAGACTATTCATTAACAGTCTCTCACACAGGAATGAATCATGAGCACTATTTCACTATATAAAGAAATGAACTTTGGCCTTGGCGAAACCGCAGATATGATCCGCGATCATGTTAATAGCTTTGCCAGCCAAGAGATTGCCCCTTTAGCAGAGAAAACCGACCTTGATAATGCGTTTCCTAATCAACTTTGGCCACAACTTGGCGAAATGGGTGTATTAGGTATGACCGTATCTGAAGAACTAGGTGGTGCAGGTTTAGGTTATTTAGAGCATGTTATCGCGATGGAAGAAATTAGCCGTGCCAGTGCCTCGATTGGCTTAAGTTATGGTGCTCATTCAAACCTGTGTGTAAATCAAATTAATCGTAATGGCACGCAAGCACAAAAAGAAAAATACTTACCAAAATTAATTAGTGGTGAGCACATTGGTGCCCTTGCGATGAGTGAGCCAAACGCCGGCTCTGACGTTGTTTCAATGAAACTTAAGGCCGAGAAAAAAGGCGATAAGTACATTTTAAACGGTAATAAAATGTGGATCACCAATGGCCCTGATGCGCATACTTTAGTGATCTATGCAAAAACAGATCTAACTGCCGGTGCCAAAGGCATTACGGCGTTTATTGTTGAAAGCAGTTTCCCAGGTTTTTCAACGGCGCAAAAGCTCGACAAACTGGGGATGCGTGGTTCAAACACCTGTGAATTAGTATTCGAAAACTGTGAAGTACCAGCAGAAAACATCCTTGGTAATTTAAACGAAGGCGTAAAAGTGCTAATGAGTGGCCTTGACTACGAGCGCGTTGTACTGGCTGCCGGCCCGCTGGGTATTATGCAAGCTTGTATGGATATTGTGGTGCCGTATATTCATGAACGTAAGCAGTTTGACACACCAATTGGTCAATTCCAGCTCATTCAAGGCAAAGTTGCCGATATGTACACGCAAATGAATGCGGCGCGTTCATACGTGTACACCGTAGCTCGTGCCTGTGACCGTGGTGAAACCACGCGTAAAGATGCCGCTGGCGCTATTTTATATGCTGCAGAGCTGGCCACCAAAATGGCGCTGGATGCCATTCAAATTCTTGGCGGTAATGGTTATATCAACGAATACGCGACGGGTCGTTTACTGCGTGACGCTAAGCTTTATGAAATCGGTGCGGGTACTTCAGAAATTCGCCGTATGTTAATTGGTCGCGAATTATTTACTGAAAGCCGTTAAGGATAAGCGCTATGACAATTTTAAAATCAAGCGTTAATCCTCACGATCCACAGTTTTTGCACAATCATAAAAACATGGCGGCTTTAGTGGATGATTTACGCGACAAAGTAAGCGAGATCAGCCAAGGTGGTGGCGCAGCGTTAATCGAACGCCATGAAAGCCGTGGTAAAATGTTCGTGCGCGAGCGTATTAGCACTTTGCTTGACGAAGGCTCACCATTTTTAGAAATTTCACAATTTGCCGCCTTTGGTGTTTATGAGCAAGCGATTCCATGTGCCGGTGTAGTTGCCGGTATTGGCCGTGTTAAAGGCGTTGAATGTATGATCATCGCCAATGATGCAACAGTTAAGGGTGGTACTTATTTTCCATTAACCGTTAAAAAACATTTGCGTGCTCAAGATATCGCCGAGCGTTGCCATCTACCCTGTATTTATTTGGTTGATTCAGGCGGTGCCAACTTACCTGAGCAAGATGATGTGTTTCCAGACAAGCTGCATTTCGGGCGTATTTTTTATAACCAAGCACGTATGTCAGGTAAAGGCATTCCACAAATTGCAGTCGTTATGGGGTTATGTACCGCAGGCGGTGCATATGTCCCTGCGATGGCCGATGAAAGTATTATCGTCAAAGAGCAAGGCACTATCTTTTTAGCCGGCCCACCACTGGTCAAAGCGGCTACAGGTGAAGAAGTAACCGCTGAAGAGCTCGGTGGCGCCGACGTGCACTGTAAAACATCCGGTGTTGCCGATCACTACGCTGAAAATGACGCTCATGCGCTATCAATTGCCCGCCAGTGTATTGAACGAATTAATTATCAACGCCCTACTTCGCCAATATTAGAACAAGTAAAAGCACCGCGTTATGACATTAACGAATTATACGGCATTGTTGGCACCGATCTTAAAAAGCCGTTTGATGTCCGTGAAGTAATAGCTCGTACCGTGGATGACTCTTCATTTGATGAATTTAAACGTTACTTTGGCGATACCTTAGTGACTGGTTTTGCAAAAATTTATGGTCACCCGGTTGGTATTGTTGCCAACAACGGCATTTTATTTAGTGAATCAGCGCAAAAAGGCGCGCACTTTATTCAACTGTGTGCCCAGCGCAAAATTCCACTGGTGTTTTTACAAAATATTACCGGCTTTATGGTAGGTAAAAAGTACGAAGCCGAAGGCATTGCCAAGCACGGCGCGAAAATGGTGATGGCAGTATCCTGTGCTGATGTGCCTAAGTTTACCGTACTAATTGGCGGCTCTTATGGCGCCGGTAATTATGGCATGTGTGGCCGTGCGTTTGAACCAACCATGATGTGGATGTGGCCTAATGCGCGTATTTCTGTGATGGGCGGCGAGCAAGCCGCAGGCGTGATGGCGCAAGTAAAACAAGATGGTTTAGCCCGTAAAGGCCAAAGCATGACTGATGAGCAGATCAGCGAGTTTAAACAGCCGATTATCGACCAGTATGAACAACAAGGTCACCCTTATTATGCCAGTGCAAGGCTTTGGGATGATGGCATCATCGACCCTGCTGATACACGTAACGTACTTGGCCTAGCACTTAGTGCTGCAGCCAACGCACCACAACGTGATTCACAATTCGGCGTCTTTAGAATGTAAGGAATTGAGTATGTCAGTAACACTACAAATAACTAAATCAAATGTGGCTGTACTCGTTTTAAGTCGCCCTGAAAAGCGCAATGCCTTTAACGAGCAAGTAATTAAAGAGCTTATTCAATGTATTGAACACGCCAATAGCTTAGACGTACGAGCACTGGTATTAAGAACAGAAGGCGAGCATTTTTCTGCTGGCGCTGATCTTAATTGGATGAAGTCCATGGCAAACAATGACTTTAGTGAGAATCTTGCGGATTCAAAACAACTTGCCAAATTAATGCATGTATTAGCCAGCAGCCCACTGCCAACGGTATGTGCTGTGCAAGGCGCGGCATTTGGCGGCGCACTGGGCTTAATTGCCTGTTGTGACATAGCCATATGCCAAGACAATGCACAGTTTTGTTTAAGCGAAGTCAAATTAGGGCTCATCCCAGCAGTAATAAGCCCGTATGTGATCCGCGCAATTGGCGAGCGCGCGGCGCGGCGTTATTTTTTAACCGCTGAAATTTTTGATGCCCATACGGCGAAACAGTTAGGCCTAATTCATCAAGTTACCGGCAAGTTAGACACGGCGCTTGAGCAACTGCTAGAAACCTTACTAGATAATGGCCCTGTAGCCGTACGCGCTGCGAAACAATTAATTAACGATGTGGCAGGTCATGATATTAATGGTCAAATCATTAATTTAACCGCAGAGCGGATCGCTGAAATTCGCGTATCTGAAGAAGGCCAAGAAGGCTTAACGGCCTTTTTTGAAAAACGCCCACCAAATTGGCAGAAATAGGGATCACCATGAGCACACAATCATTACAAAAAATTCTTATTGCTAACCGTGGTGAAATTGCCTGTCGGGTTATGCGTACCGCCAAGCAAATGGGTTTAACCACTGTTGCCGTGTATTCAGATGCTGATAAGCACGCACAACATGTAAAATTAGCGGATGAAGCCTACCATATTGGCGCGGCACCGAGTAAAGATTCCTACTTAGTAGCGGATAGGATCCTCAAAGTAGCACTGGATGCGGGTGTTGATTGCATTCACCCAGGCTATGGCTTTTTATCTGAAAACAGTGAATTTGCCAAAGCCTGTGAACAACACAACATTGCGTTTATTGGTCCACCAGCGGCGAGCATCGAAGCCATGGGCTCAAAAACCCGCGCCAAAGAAATCATGGCCGCGGCCAATGTGCCGTTAGTGCCAGGTTATTATGGCGATAAGCAACACCCTGAGTTTTTACAAGCTGAGGCTGAAAAAATTGGTTACCCAGTGCTTATCAAAGCAGCCTTTGGCGGTGGCGGTAAAGGCATGCGTATTGTTGAGCATGCGAAAGACTTTATCAGTGCTCTGCAAGGCGCACAACGTGAAGCTATAGCTGGTTTTGGCAATGACTTAGTGCTACTTGAGCGTTACGTAAACAAACCGCGTCACGTTGAAGTACAAGTATTTGCAGATAATCACGGTAACTGTGTGTATTTAGGCGATCGAGACTGTTCATTGCAACGTCGTCATCAAAAAGTAATTGAAGAAGCCCCAGCGCCTGGTTTAAGCGATGAGTTACGCAAGCAAATGGGTGAAGCTGCGGTACGTTGTGCCCTTGCTATCAACTACCGCGGTGCAGGTACGGTGGAATTTTTACTGTGTGGCGATGAGTTCTTCTTTATGGAAATGAACACACGTTTACAGGTAGAGCACCCAGTGACCGAAATGGTCACCGGCGTTGATTTAGTCAATTGGCAAATTAATATTGCAGCCGGTCAGCCATTACCGCTTACGCAAAGCGATATTCAATTACACGGCCATAGTTTTGAAGCACGTATTTACGCCGAAGATCCCAGTAATGACTTTATTCCCTGCTCTGGCACGATTAACGGCTTGTATATACCAGTTCAATCTGAGTATGTGCGCATTGATACCGGTGTAATGCAAGGGGATGAAATTAGCCCGTTTTACGATCCAATGATCGCTAAACTCATTGTTCACGATGATAGCCGCGAACACGCCTTAGCACGTTTAAGCACGGCCCTTGAGCAGTTTCATTTAGCGGGCTTTAGCTGCAACGTAAGCTTTTTACATACCCTTGCTAATCATCCTACGTTTAAACAAGGCGCGCCTGATACCCACTTTATCGAAGAGCAAGGTGAAGCCTTGATCGAAGTGGAGCAAAAGCACCGTGATATTAGCCAAGTTATTGCTGCATTTAGCTATTTAACTACGCTTAAGCAACAAGGTAAATACTCAGCATGGGATAATTTAGCCGGTTTTAAACTCAACAGTGCAACTACCATTACTGTGCCATTGGCTCAGCAGCAGATCACCGCGACAGCAACAGCTGATGGTTACATTATTCACGTTAATGAAGTTGACTATACAACCTCTGGCGACCTTGAAAATAATCATTGCAGTGTATTTATAAATGGTGAGAAACACACATCTCATGTAGATACCCGTGATAACACCATTACAGTGATGTATAAGGCGCTACAAAGCCGCTATGACATTATTGATAAGCATTATGTCAGTGAGCACGAAAGCGATGCGCTACCGCTTGCAGCCCCGCTCAATGGCACGGTTGTGAAGCATTTAGTCGATGTGGGTAGTCAAATCACTAAAGGTGATGCGGTGGTGATCATCGAAGCGATGAAAATGGAATATACACTCACCGCCCCCCATGATGGCGTACTGCAAAGTTACTGTTTTGCTGAAGGCGAACTGGTCAGCCATGGTGCGCTGTTGGCGATAGTCACTGATGAGAGTACAACTGATGAGTAATGTTGTAGCAAACCAACTGCCAAGCCATGTACGTATTGTTGAAGTGGGCGCCCGTGATGGCTTACAAAACGAAAGCGCAGTGAGCACCCAAAGCAAGGTTGCGCTTATCAATGCCCTCGCAGCAGCTGGTATTCAAGATATTGAAGCCGGTGCCTTTGTGTCACCCAAGTGGGTGCCACAAATGGCCGATTCAAGTGAGGTTATTAGCGCGCTTGAGTTACCTAATTGCAATCTAACCGCCCTGACCCCAAATTTAAAAGGTGCAGAAGCAGCCCATGCAGTGGGTATCAAAGAATTTGCCATATTCACTGCAGCCAGTGAGTCGTTTTGCCAAAAAAATATAAACTGCTCGATTGACGAAAGTATTGCCCGTTTTACTGATGTAATGGCGTTTGCTAAGGCACACAACATTCGTGTGCGTGGTTATGTAAGCTGCGTATTGGGTTGTCCTTACGAAGGTGATATTGACCCTCGGGCAGTGCTTGCTGTTGCTGAAAAACTGTTAGCACTTGGCTGTTATGAAATTAGCCTTGGTGACACTATCGGTGTTGGCACTGCCAAAAAAGTCGATCAGCTACTAGACTTACTACTTGCACATATTGATAAGTCATTGTTAGCTGTTCACTTTCACGACACTTATGGGCAAGCGCTCACAAATATTTACACAGCCCTAAAGCGAGGTATAGCAACGGTTGACAGTGCAGTTGCAGGCCTTGGCGGTTGCCCTTATGCTAAGGGGGCGTCAGGAAATGTTGCCACTGAAGATGTGGTTTACTTACTACAAGGGCTTGGCATTGAGCATGGAATTGATTTAGAAAGACTGGCTAAGGCCGGTTGGGCTATTTGTAGTGCATTAAACAAACAACCTGTAAGCAAGGTTTCCCTTGCCCTTAAAAATCAAGCTGCTGAGCAATAACAGCAGTCATACACATAATTATGAGGAGTGGGCCCATGGCCGGTTTCGATAAAGTGGTTTCAAGTTATGAAGCTGCAATGGAAGGTTTAAAAGATGGCGACACCATTATCGCTGGTGGCTTTGGTTTGTGCGGTATCCCTGAGGGGTTAATTGGCGAAATCAAACGTAAACAAACTAAAGATCTCACTGTGGTTTCAAATAACTGCGGTGTCGATGATTTTGGTTTAGGGATTTTATTACATGACAAACAAATTAAAAAAATTATTGCCTCGTATGTCGGTGAAAACGCCCTGTTTGAACAACAATTATTAAGTGGCGAAATTGACGTGGTGCTAACCCCACAAGGTACCCTAGCTGAAAAAATGCGCGCTGGCGGTGCTGGCATTCCTGCGTTTTATACTGCGACAGGTTACGGTACACCGGTTGCTGAGGGTAAAGAAGTTAAAGAGTTTGCTGGCCGCCCTTATATTTTAGAAGAATCAATTACCGGTGAGTTTGCCATAGTCAAAGCATGGAAAGCCGATCGTTACGGTAATTTAGTGTTTCGCCATACCGCAATGAACTTCAACCCAATGGCTGCGACTGCGGGTAAAATTACCGTTGCTGAAGTAGAAGAAATTGTTGAACCGGGTGAACTTGAGCCAAGCCAAATTCACACCCCAGGTATTTTTGTTAATCGCGTGATCAAAGGTAGTTTTGAAAAACGCATTGAACGCGTCACCACCAGCGATTAGGAGCTACATCATGGCATTATCACGTGAACAAGTCGCAATGCGTGTTGCGCAAGAATTACAAGACGGTTACTACGTAAACTTGGGGATTGGTATTCCTACCCTCGTTGCCAACTATGTACCAGATGGCATTGAAGTTATGCTACAGTCTGAAAATGGCTTATTAGGCATGGGTCCATACCCGACAAAAGCAGAGCTTGACGCTGATATGATCAACGCGGGTAAAGAAACCGTGACAGCAGCCACAGGTGCCGCGATATTTAATAGTGCAGATAGTTTTGCAATGATCCGCGGAGGTCATGTAGACTTAACTGTTCTAGGTGCATTTGAAGTTGACCAGAACGGCAACATCGCATCGTGGATGATCCCAAAAAAGCTGATCAAAGGCATGGGCGGCGCGATGGACCTTGTCGCTGGCGCTAAGAATATTATTGTTACTATGACTCATGCTAGTAAGCATGGTGATTCAAAACTACTTGAAAGTTGCTCTTTACCGTTAACTGGTGTTAACTGTGTAAAGAAAATAGTAACAGATTTAGCCGTGTTAGAAGTTAAAGACGGCGCATTTCATCTGCTAGAGCGCGCACCGGGCGTGTCAGTTGATGAAATTATTAGTAAAACAGCAGGTAAATTACTTGTTGATGGTGACGTTCCTGAGATGGTTTTTTAATTTAACACTCAGATCCACCCTGTACCGACCTCATTCCCAGTGCCAATGGCGCTGAGTTACCCAAAATCCCTCGCAAGAGGGATTTTTTTTGGCTGCACCAATTTGTCACACAAATAGCGTATAATGCCCCAAGGTTGTGAAAATCACTGAAATTGCTTAAACATATAATTTAATAAGCAACGGAAATAACTTAATATATTAGCTATTTAAATGCTTCTAGCAGATTAAACAATCCAAAAA
>NZ_DRGM01000123.1 GCF_011050055.1 Pseudoalteromonas prydzensis
CTTCTCTTGAAGTTCAGCAACTACTTTGTCTTTATATACTTCATGCAGTTTCGCCATCATTCTACTCCAACTATTAGATAGTTTTACCAGTAGATTTAAAGATACGTAATTTCTTACCATCTTCAATCTTGAAACCTACACGATCTGCTTTACTCGTTTCCGAGTTGAAGATCGCAACGTTTGATACGTCAATAGACGCTTCTTTCTCAACAATGCCGCCAGGCTGGTTCAATTGTGGAACCGGCTTTTGGTGCTTCTTGATTAAGTTAATGCCTTCGACAAATACTCGACCAGACTCGGTAACAACTGAAAGCACTTTGCCGCGCTTACCTTTGTCTTTACCTGCTAGAACGATTACTTCGTCATCACGACGGATTTTTGCTGCCATGATTGACTCCTTACAGTACTTCTGGGGCTAGTGAAACGATTTTCATGAACTTATCATTACGAAGTTCGCGAGTCACAGGGCCGAAAATACGTGTACCAATTGGCTGCAAGTTATCATTTAAGATAACAGCCGCATTGCTGTCAAAACGGATCAAAGAACCATCTGGACGACGAACGCCTTTCTTAGTACGCACAACTACCGCGTTTTTAACATCACCTTTCTTCACTTTACCGCGAGGAATTGCTTCTTTAACAGAAACTTTAATGATGTCACCAATCGCTGCATAACGACGGTGCGAACCGCCTAAGACTTTAATACACTGCACTTTGCGAGCGCCGCTGTTATCAGCAACTTCCAGCTGAGTTTGCATTTGGATCATGTTAATGACCTCCGGTGTAGTTATTACAACTGCCTTAAATCGTTTAAAATCAAGACATTTAGGTTAAAAACCACTCGAAAAACAATCTAGTTGCATTCCAAGGGCGGGCAATTGTATCAGCATTGGAGGGGTAGTGGTAGGTTATTTTTTAATTAATTTAGAAATACAAGGGTGACTATTTTGCTGAGAAAACAGTTTTTGCTATTTTAGCATTGATTAGAAAACAATCAGGGCAAATTTATGCCCTGATTGTTTTATCACCGAATAAAATCGGCATTAATTGCCAAACAAACCTTTTAATTTATCTTTGATTTTATCTTTGGCTTTCTCTTTTACTTCATCTTCGGCGGCTTTGCTTACGTCTAAACTAATGCCAACATCATGGAATGGCCCTTTGATACGCACTGGTATTTTAAAGCCAGTGCTATCATCTGTCGTGCCCTGCCCCTCAAGTGAATCAACAATGCCAGTGACTAAGCGATAGTTAACCGTCGTAGCTGGAAGGTTTATACCTCCTTCACCACTGATACGTACTAACGGGCTTAGTAAACTAAGATCCGTATTTTTACCAACGCCATTAGTAAAGTTAAAGCTACCAGTGAGTGCAGAAAAATCTGTTTGCTGGGAATTATCAAAGCCGGTATCTAGCCCTTCTGATACTGCTCCAAGGTTGCCTTTAATTAGCTCTTTACCTTTGCGTACCATTTCAGCGATATTGGCACCTTTGACTGCACCATCGGCAAACTCAAATGCCAATTTACCTTGTAGTGCACTCATAAAGTCTTTTTGGCTCTGACCTGATGTTGCTAAGTCCCAATTTAACGAGCCTTTGCCCATTAGCTTATCAAAGCCTGCAGCATCCGTTAGCAATGGTTGTGCATCTATTTTATCTAATGAGAAGTTGGTGCTGATTTGATAAGGAGCTTGTTTCGCATTAACCGTTATTGTGCCTTTACCATTACCTTCGTAGGCGGCAAATTTATCTAGGCTAACTGCAGCAACCGCGTTTTTAAGGGTGACTGTAAATTGATTAGCACCAAGTTTGATTTCATTTGCTTGTAAGCCACTTGAACGGATCACCACATTCGCATCTAGGGCATTTAAGCCACTCAAATCCATTTTTGTGTCATCCCAAACAATCGGTTGCGCTGGTGCATCCTTTGCAGGCTCTGATGCCTCAGTTTGCGCAACTGCTTCTGGTAAGTATGGATTTAAGTTCAGCATGCCTAAATCGATATCAGCCTTTACTGCTAGGCGCTTGCCAAGGTTTAACTCACTTTTACCCTTGATCTCTAGCGCATCCAATGTCGCAACTAATTCAGCTAGGTTAAACTTATCACCTTGCATACGCATTTTGCCGCTAACACTAAATGCATTAAATGCGTTTTCTTTGGCGCTCAGCTCTACTCCCTGCCATTTAGCAATGTCTTTCACTGAATCACCACTGAGCGATAATTGACCTTGAATATCTTTGCCTTGGCCAGCAATTGAGCCTTTAAACTCAACATCGACTAATCGAGAAGTCACACTTTTAGTCACATTAAAGGTATCGCCTTCAATGGCTTTAGCTGGGTTATCAACCGTTACATCCAACTCAAAGCGCTCTTGCATATAAGTAATTGCGCCTTTTACCTCTAATGTTTTATGTAATGAAGGCAGTAAAATTGCTAACTCAAGATCGCTGATCTCTTGCTTAACGCCAGTCGCACCATCTAAGTAAACAAACTTACCGCCGTAAATGGCCACTTCACCTAATGCAATATCAAAGTTTTCAGGTAGCTTAACTGGGCCACTATTTTGTTGCTGCGCTGCTGGCTGCTCTGCAACCGCATCAAATAATTGCCAGTTTGCTTTACCATTTTTATCTGTTTCGAGCAGAATATTTGGTTCATTGATCACAAACTTTTCTAGTTTCAGTTCACCACCAAATAGCGAAAACCACGGAATATGAATTGCCAGTTGCTGCATGCTTGCCATATCAGCGCGTGAGCCCGTTTTCATATTGGCAAAGTGCACATCTTCAAGCTCAAGTTTTAATGACGGAAAAACAGATAAGGTTTTGTCACCTTTAATGGTCAGAGCTCGCCCTGTGGTTTGCTCTACCTGTTGCGAAACTTTGTTAAAGATTGCATCGGTAGGGATTAAAAACGGCGCTGCAACGATTAAAGCAACAAGCAATAACAGTATAACGCCAATAACTTTAAATAAGGTTTTCATGATGGTCCTTTCAAATGTGCAAATAATACTCTTATCATAGCGGGAGTTAGCATTAAAATCATTGTGCAACGAAGAAAAATGCAATTCTCTGCATTCTACATTGAATACATGAATTGTGACTGAAACATTTTAATACCTTTAGCTGCAAAATCATGTAGCAGAATTTCGCAAAGCCGCGGGGCTATCGCAGCAAGAACTAGCCGATGCGATTAATGTTTCGCGAAAAACCATTAGTACGGTCGAAACATCGCGCTTTACACCGTCGGTGATCATTGCGTTGAAAATAGCACTGCACTTTAATACCTCGGTTGAGAGTCTATTTTTACTTGATGAACACGATTAATACAGCCATGCTGCAATCTTGAGATTTTCAGAACTATCTTGATTGCATCCCTTGTATTCTTCGGTATGATGCACAGCCCTGTTGTTTTAAGGCGTTTTGCGCTAAAATTAAACAACTGAAAAATGTATCTAACCGGAGTACCATCAGGCATGAAAAAACTGCTCATTTCACCTTCACAAATGGCATTAGGCGAACAAGAAGGCCATATTTATCAAAATATTCTAAAGCAGGCTTCTGAAATCAGCTTAAACCTGATGGCGGTGAAAATAGAAAATCATCCTGAAGACTTCTTAGGTTGGTGCTATGAATTGCTCAATGCTAGCCGTGACCGTATTAATCATGATTTACTAGAAACCAATCAGTTACCTATTTTAAAAAAGCTTAATGAGTTACTCGTTTCAGCTATTAGCTTCTTACAATTGAAAACATTACGTGTTGCACCTTGGCCTGTGGTCAGTGTATTTATTGAGCAACATAAAGACGTATTAGCGCTTGATGAGCAATTGCGTCTGACCCAGTATATTGCTGGTATTCGTGAGCAATCATTAAAAGAAATGATCCCTGAAGACTTATTAGCATTTACTGGTAAACATACTTCAGCGCTCGATCCAAGCAGTTATAACTTTGACGTTGAATGGTTTAGTTCAACAAAGAGTGCCAAGGCTTTCCATCAAATGCTTGCTGACCTTCCCGCTTTATTTGATGAAGCATTAGCACACATCCCTCTTGAAGGCGAAGTAACAGAAGCTGATTACCAAGAGTTTGTACTCAAATACGTACACGCTTTTACTGACAACAATGAAAAGCCAACTTTAGCACCGGCAACTCGTTTATTGGCAATGCGTCGCCCTGATGTATTTACACCGCTAAACAACTCACGCTTAGATGCCTTATGTGCAGCGTTAGCGATAACCAAATTAAACAATCGTGATTTTGCACGCTATTGGCAAGATATTGTGCAAGCGATTCATGCTATGTCTTGGTTTAAAATGGCCAATGGTGACAGCGAACTGGATCAACAACTTGTGGCAATCAAAGCGCTAGTTCCGTGCTTTTTCTATTATGCAGACACCAACAGTGCTGAAAACTCAAATTACATCAAGTTATTGAGTAAACCAAAGCGTACTACTAGCAGCACCACTAAAAAAGTGCGCCGTGGCAAAGAGTCAGCTGAAATACTGGTTGACCGCGCCCTTGCTGCCGATGATATGCCTGAGCATATCCGCGCAAAACGTGATTCTATTATCAGCGAAGTACAAAAAGGCCGTGGCGTTGCTGAGACCATCAGCCTGATGCGTACTATATTTGGTTAAACCACAGTAAAGAATACAAAAACCCGCTGCAACTGATTTGTGCATGCGGGTTTTTTTATGCACCAACTAAGTGCGTAACAAGCAACCATGATTATATCCCTCCTCTAAGCACTGAATTTAACCAGATGTTTTCAATAGATTTTAAATTTAATTTAGAGCTTTTCATTTAACTTGGCACAAGCAGTGCAAATATCCTGTTAGACAACTAGAAATGGGATCAGCAATTACTAGACTGCAATCTAATAAATAATTGCGAACCAAAAAATCAGCATAACAACAGGATACCAAACATGTTAAAACTAAAATCAGCGATTGCTATCAGCACCCTTGCATTTATGGCCGCTACATCTACAGCAGCTTATGCAGAAGTAACTGCCAATGCGGCAGCAACATCAAACTACTTATGGCGTGGCCAAGAACAAACCGGTGGTGATGCCGCTGTGTCTGGTGGTATTGATTACGCTAATGAATCTGGATTTTATGCAGGTACTTGGGCATCAAATGCAAGTTGGGCAGAAGGTATGACCTACGAGCTTGATCTCTACGCTGGTTTTGGTGGCGATATTAATGAAAACATCAGCTACGACGTTGGCTACATTTATTACGCTTACCCTGATGCAGCTTCTGCTGCAGATGCCGATTTTTCTGAAATTTACGGTAGTATCAGTATGGGTGGCTTTAGTTTTGGCGCATCAGTACTTGCAACTTCAGCCGCCAGTGGCGATGGCACAGACTTTGGTGATTCGTTATACCTAACTGCAGATTACGGTTTCGCAGTTGGCAGTAATGGTACTGAAATGGCCTTACACTTAGGCCACTATTCTGGTGATTTTATTGGTGATGACGATATCATCGATTACGGTGTATCTATCTCTAAAGATGGCTTTACCTTTGGCCTCTCAGATACCGATATGGATGACAGTGATATTAAGGCTTACGTTGCTTTTGCAATGGACTTTAGCCTATAAAAAGAATGTGTTACTTGCTGCAACACTAAGGGCCGCAAGGCCCTTTCTCATAATAAAAATACTCTTCCTTAATGACCAATCTAGCTATAGTTTTATAGAAGGTGGAGCTTGTTAAACCCAACTTCCTGTCACTTTCTATCGCTCACCCTTGCAAAAAGCGCTGCTTGTATCTAGCTTAAACTTAAGATCTTTATCAAAATTTAGATTATGTTGGAAAATTTTCAGTTAGCTGTATTGTATATAAAGACTCATTGATCTAACTGTCAATATAACAAAAGGAACGCCACTATGACCTTCGAGCAGTTGCTCATTCTCGCCATTTTATTTATTACAGTTGCGTTGTTTTTGTGGGGCCGCTTTCGTCATGATGTAGTGGCATTAATGGCTTTATTGGCTTGTGTTGTGGTTGGCTTGGTTAACCCTGAAAATGCCTTTAGTGGTTTTGGCCATCCTGCGGTCATTACAGTGGCTTGTGTACTCATTTTAAGCCGCGGCTTACAAAATGCTGGTGCTGTAGACGCTTTAACTCGCATTGCCTTACCTAGCAATGCTGGGCGCATGCTCAGTATGCTGGCGCTCATGGGGTTAGGGGCTCTATTATCTGGTTTTATGAACAATGTAGGCGCGATGGCGTTACTGATGCCAGTGGCTATTCATGTTGCAAAACGGCTTGAATTAACCGCTGGGCAAATACTAATGCCGCTGGCTTTTGGTACTATTTTAGGTGGCATGACTACATTAGTGGGAACACCACCGAATATTATCGTCTCTGGTTTTCGCGCTGAAGCGGGATTAGGCAGTTTTAGCATGTTTGATTTCACCCCTATTGGCCTCGCCGTTGCTGTAATTGGCATATTATTTATTGCACTCATTGGCTGGCGACTGGTTCCTGCGAGAAAGCAGTCAGGTTTAGAAGGGTTTGAATCAGGCGCTTATATTACCGAAGTGAGAGTCGAAAAAGGCAGTAAAGCGGATGGTATGCGCTTAAGTGAAATTGAAAAAGAACTCATTGAAGTCGATGCTCAAATCATTGGCATTGTACAAAAAGAGGTAAAAATAATTGCCGCTCACTCAAGCCGTCGAATTTATGAAAACGATATTTTAATGCTCGAAGCCGAAGCCGAATCGCTAACGGATGCACTGTCTATTTTAGGCTTAAAACTTGAAGAATCTATTGAGCAAGCCGCTTCTGAACAAGCGCAAGAAACACACACCTCTTCAAACACAATACCCGAGAGTGAGCAGTCTGCTGAACAACAAGCAGAGCAAGACAAACCAAACAGAACTGGCGAAGTATCGCTAATAGAGCTAGCTGTGTTGCCCAGTTCAATGTTAGCTGGGCGCTCAGCCAGTGATATATCACTGCGTACTCGGTATGGCATAAATTTACTCGCTTTGTCGCGAGAAGGTGCACGTTCAATGAAACGCCTGCGTTCAATTGGCATTCAATCGGGTGACTTATTACTAATGCAAGGCGATCCAGAGTCGATTGCAGAATTTGCTGCTGATAATGGCTGTGTCCCCTTAGCTGAACGAGAACTACGTATTCCAGATAAAGTAAAAATATGGCAAGCAAGTTTGATTATGTTATTTGCCATTGCAGGTGCTGCGTTTGGCATACTGCCCGCTGCCGTCTCATTTGCCATTGGTGTATTAGCCTCTATGGTTGTAAAAACAGTGCCATTACGCCAAGTATACGAAGCCATTGATTGGCCTGTGATTGTGTTACTCGCAGCTTTGATCCCCGTTGCGGGTGCCATGGAAGCCACCGGCACCGCCGACCTAATAGCATGTTTTTTGCTGGAAAGTGTGGCGCAAGGCAATGCCGTAATAGGGTTAGCATTAATTTTAATTGTTACTATGTTCTTATCTGATTTAATGAACAATGCCGCGACCGCCGCAGTGATGTGCCCCATTGCCATTGGAGTTGCAACCACCTTAGGTGTTAGTCCAGATTCATTTTTAATGGCCGTAGCCATTGGTGCGTCGTGTGCCTTTTTAACCCCCATAGGCCATCAAAATAATACCCTAATTTTAGGCCCCGGCGGCTTTCGCTTTGGCGATTATTGGCAGCTAGGAATAGCGCTAGAGATTATTGTGGTTGCTATATCACTGCCTATGCTACTGATATTTTGGCCGCTGTAAGCCCATTAAACGGCGCCTGCAGTGAATTATGTAGTTTAAAAACTCTGCAAGTGCCAGTGCTTAGTTTTTTTGCACGGCCCTAACTCACTTTATAAATAGTATAAGCAACCCTCACCTAAAGCATACTGAGCTTAAGTTAAGGCACACTATGCCCTGTTGAGCCTTGCCAAATGCGATACCATTGCTCGCGACTGAGCTTTAATTGCTTAGCTGCAACAGCTGACTCTATACGTTTAATATTACCTGTGCCTAACACGACTGATGGCTGGCTTGGATGCATTAACAGCGGCACTTATTGAAGTAACAGCCAGTGCCGCAGCAACATCAAACTACTTATGACGTGACCAAGAGCAAACCGATGGTGATGCAGCTATATCAGGCGGTATTGATTACGCCAGCGAGTTAGGTTTTACGCAGGTGCTTAGGCTTCAAATGCAAGCTGGGCCGATGAAATGACTTATGAGCTTGATCTCTAAGCTGGTCTTGGTGGCGATATTAATGAAAACATGAGCTGCAATATTGATTACATCTATTACGCTTACCCTGATGCAGCTTCGGGTGCTGATGCTAATTTTTATGAAATTTACGGTAGTATCAGTATGGGTGGCTTTAGCGCATCAGTATTTGCAACTTCAGCCGCCAGTAGCGATGGCACAGAAATGGCTTTACACTTAGGCCACTATTCTGGTGATTTTATTGGTGATGACGATATCATCGATTATGGTGTTTCAATCTCTAAAGATGGCTTCACCTCCGGCCTCTCACGTACCAATATGGACTACAGCGATATTAAGGCTTACGTTGCTTTTTCAATGGACTTTAGCCTATAAAAAGAATGTGTTACTTGCTGCAACACTAAGGGCCGTAAGGCCCTTTCTCGATCCGTCAGCCAAAATAAAAAGCCTATTTCAGCACATCAAGTTATTTAAACAAATAATTCACTTTAATTAAAATTAAGCGTATCAACCTTTATTAATTGTATGTAGATAACAGAACAACTAATATGTAGTTATCATATATACAATTTGTAGTTAATTAAAAGAAATATTTTATTTTTACTAATTAAATACAAAAACTTAAAAGCAACTGGTGTAAATAAATGACAACAAACAATGAGTTTAACTTAAGACTTGTGAGTCCTAGTTTTGATTCTGAGCTCACGGACTCTTTAATAGAATTAAACCACCTAAGGAAATTGAAATTACAAGGAACAACAGCTCCTTGGATTTTTTTTCAACTTAAACATATTTTTCATATTTTAGAGAGTGTTGGTTCAGCAAGAATCGAAGGTAATAGAACCACAATATCTGAATATATAGAAAGAAAAATAGAAAAAGAAGAAAGATCAAATGAGCGATTTTCAGAAATAGCGAATGTAGAAGCTGCAATGGATTTCATTGAAGAAAGCATAAGTGGTGGAACTAAATTAACACATCATTTTATTAAGCAACTGCATCAACTTGTAGTTGGAGAATTGACTGATGAGGGTGATCGCACTCCAGGAGCTTACAGAACTTGGAATGTCGAGATATCTCAATCTGCTCACACACCACCCGATCAAATTCAAGTACAAGCATACATGGATGAGCTAATTGAATTCATAAATCAAACAAGTGCTGATAAATATGATTTACTTAAGACAGCTATTGCACATCATAGATTCACTTGGATCCACCCCTTCGGTAATGGAAATGGTAGGGTAGTAAGATTACTTACCTATGCATTGATGATCAAATATGGATTTAATGTCAAAGACGGGAAAATTATAAACCCAACAGCTGTTTTTTGTAATGATAGAGATAAATATTATGAATTCCTTTCAGAAGCTGATTTAGGCACTGATGAGGGACTGTTAAATTGGTGTGAGTATGTACTTTCAGGAATTTTAGAAGAAGTCACAAAAGTAAATAAGCTATTGGACTTCGATTTTCTTTATAAAAGCATTCTTGTACCCACTATTAAGTTAGGAGCTGAGAAAGGCTATTTAAATAAAGAAGAAGCTAAAATATTGAATATAGGTATATTAAAACAGAAATTCAAAGCAAATGAACTTGATGAAGCATTAGAGGGTTTAACAAGCAGACAAAAAACCCACCTCATTTCCAAAATGAAAGATTCTGGATTTATTCGTCCATTAACCGAAGGTGGTCGAACTTATTACGTAAGCTTTATGAACAATTATCTTATGAGAAGCCTTATTCAAATCTTAGAAAAAGAAAAGTTTATTCCTCCTATTGATTCATAAGCTTGTGAATAAATCACAGTAGCTGGGTCATATCACTCACCTTGCCCCAGCCACCTCAATCCTATGGCACACTATGCCCTGTTGAGCCTTGCCAAATGCGATACCATTGCTCGCGACTGAGTTTTAATTGTTTAGCTGCAACAGCTGACTCTATACGTTTAATATTACCCGTGCCTAACACGACTGATGGCTGGCTTGGATGCATTAACAACCAAGTATAAACAACTTGATCAATAGAACTTTCGCCAATTTCACTGCCAACTTGCTCAAGCACTTGACGTAGACGAATCGCTTTTTCATCATTTTCTGCAAAAATGCGACCGCCAGCCAAAGGCGACCAACACATAGGTTTAATATCAAGTAGCTGGCATTGATCTAAGCTGCCATTATCAAGCGCCTTGAGTTCATAGGGTGAAAATTCAATTTGATTAGTGACTAACTCAAAATCTAAGCGTGACTGTAACAAACTTAACTGCGATGACGTAAAGTTAGACACGCCAAACTCCAGTACATCACCATTTTGTTTAAGGGTAGTAAATGCCTCAGCTACTTCGTCTGCATTCATCAAATAATCAGGGCGATGGATCAGTAATACATCTAATCGGTCGGTATTAAAATGCTTTAACGATTGCTGCGCTGAGCTAATAATATGCGCTGCACTCGAATCATAATGATTAGCTTGGCCTGCTAACCCTAAGCTTGCAAAGGCTGGCTTAATACCGCATTTAGTAATAATTTTTATCTCATCACGAATACTTGGCTTTAGTGCCAAGGCTTTACCAAATTCGGCCTCGCAACCATATTCACCATAAATATCAGCATGATCAGTATGTTTAACGCCAGCCTCAATCGCCTGCTCAAGAAATGTTAAACATTGCTGCGGTGTAATTTGCCAATCTAATAATCGCCAAAACCCAAGTACTAGGTCGTCTATTTTACGCTCTGACACTCTCATAATAACCTCTAACTGATTCTAATTCCTAATATAGTTTAACAACCCAACTTAGCTCAGCTCACATAAAAGTGCACTAATTACATTGCTGCATATATTAGTAATAATTTATTCAATAGTACCTCATAAACAAATAAAACTAAAAGCGGTATATAAAAGGCACATCGCTTGCACTCATATGACTGACGATGTATAAAAAAGGAACATGATTAAAAGAAGCGAAAAGCCATGCAGCAACATGACCATCAACCACTTACAGACTTTATTGAATACCCGCATGAACAGATGCTTGAACGCGCTAATGAGTTTTTAACGACCAGCCAGCGTCGTCATACAATTCGCAGTTTTAGCGACCGACCGGTGCCAATCGAGATTATTGAAACCTGCATTAAAGCCGCAGCTACAGCACCAAGTGGTGCAAACCACCAACCGTGGCATTTTGTAGCAATTAATAGTAGTGATGTGAAAAAGCAAATTCGTGAAGCAGCCGAGAAATTAGAACGCTCATTTTATCAAGGCCGCGCTGGTGAAGAGTGGTTAGATGCCCTAAAGCCATTAGGCACTGATGCCAGCAAACCTTATTTAGAGCATGCGCCTTGGCTGATTGCGGTGTTTAGTCAAAAGAAAGGTGGCGTAAGTACAGATGATAAAAACACCAACTACTATGTGCATGAGTCAGTCGGTATTGCCACCGGCTTTTTAATCCAAGCATTACATCGCGCAGGGCTTGCAACACTAACTCACACACCTAAACCAATGAGCTTTTTAACCGACATTTGTGGCCGCGACAAAGACAACGAACGCCCTTATATGCTGCTCATTGCCGGTTACCCAAGTGATGATGCTACTGTGCCTAATCATGCCTTGGTGAAAAAATCACTCGATGAAGTTGCGACCTTCATTTAGGTTTAAAATCCACCGCTAATGTGTCGCCGGCGTTAAGCCCGGCGATAATATGCTGTTTAGCATTAATCACCTCCCCTAAACGAACAAAGCGGCGCTCAATCTTTTGCTCGTTAATAACATATACCATGGCTAATTGACCGTACTCATGCACCCAACTTGGCTCAATTAAAATTCCTTGCTCGGTATCCAGTGGCAAGTGAAGCTGTGCATATAAACCAGGCATCAAGTTTGATTGTGTTGGCAACTCTAAACGAATTAACATACTACGTGCAGCACTATCGGCAATCGGAACAATTTCACTCACCACCGCAACAGCGGTTATATTAAGTGAAGGCAAACTGACCGTTAAGCTTTGACCCAGTGTGAGGCTAATTGCCTGACGTTCTCGCACATTAAATTCAAACTGTAATTGTTGTGGATTATAAAGTGCCAATAAAGGTGAACCAGGCACTGCGGTATCACCTGGTTCAACTAACCGCTCTACAACAACGCCAGAAATGGGCGCTTTTATACGGGTAAATTCAAGTGCAACTTGTGCTTGGGTTTGCTGTTGCTTGGCAACAGCTAAGCTTGCGGTTAAGTTATCAAATTTCGCTTTTGCTTCATCATTATCACTAACCGATACCAACCCTTGTGAATATAACTCAGTTACGCGCTTAAGCTGTTTATCAGCTTGTGTAAGTGACGCTTGAATGGCTTTTATTTGCGCATCACTTTGTGCCAATTGCGCTTTAAAATCGTCTTGCTGCAAAGTAATGAGTACATCGCCTTGCACAACACTATCACCAGCACGTACATTTAAACGTTCCACTTGTGCCATCACTCGTGACGAAATTTGCGTGTTTTGTTTTGCAATCACAGTACCGGGAACATCTTCACTGCGCTTGATCGCCGTCAGCTCAACGGTAGCGACTTTTCCCTCATATGTCGTTGCTAATACGGGTTTATTTCCTGCGGCTTGTTTATTTGAAAAGCTGCCTGCCATATAAAGCACAGCAACAATAATCACTAACAACGCAATGATTGAGCCGAACAGTTTTGATTTACCTTGCATGAGCTTCATCCTCGGTTGTTTGTGTGTTCGCAAACACTAAATAATAAACTAGCGGCACCACAAACAACGAAAACAATGTTGATGCCACAATGCCAAAAATAATAGCGATAGCAAGACCACTAAATACGGGGTCTAAGGTAATCACTAAGTTGCCTAATAAAGTTGTGCCAGCAGTCAGTAATACTGGCCGCATCCGCGTTGTGCCTGCGGCAATCAATGCCGCTTTTATTGCCATCCCTTGCCCGCGAGCTTGATTAATAAACTCAACTAAAATAAGCGAGTTACGCACCACAATACCAGCAAGTGCTATCATGCCGATCATCGCTGTTGCGGTGAATAGCACAGGCTCTGGAGCACCGGCTATGGAGCGCTCACCAAACTGATTTAATAACCAAAAACCCGGCATAATACCAATCACAGTAAGTGGAATAGCCGACATAATAATCAGCGATAAACTGGCAGATTGCGTTTGTATTCGTAAAATAATAAAAATGGCGGTTAACGCAAAAGCAAACGCAATGCCCATATCTCTAAACACATCAATTGTGATCCGCCATTCACCTTCACCACTAAACGTTACATGCGTGCCTTGTGGTAATTGCCAAGCCTGAGTTCCACCGTTATTAAAAAAGCTGCGGGCTAACCAATTTGTTTGCTCAAAATCATCGCTACTTACATTTAAATCAGCGTTTACGTCCGCAATGATTTCTGCAGGAGTACGGCCATTAAGCTCTGCCATCACGTATACAACCTCGCGTTGGTCTTTACGCATAATCGGTTTTGCGACATTTAGGTTATGAAATTCACCCAGCTCAGATAAAGCCACCAACGGCCGTGGCGCGCTGGTTAAACCAAACTGATTGGTTGATTTTGCCAGCTCTCTATCACCTCTGACTTGCATAGCAAGCAGCTGGGCTAATTGGTTGCGCTGCTGATATGGTAATTGCATTTTGATATCAACGGGCTGCGTTTCACCACTGACATACATTACCCCGACATTTTTACCCGCAGATGCAATCGCTAATGTATTGGCAATATCTTGTGTTGATACCGCCGACAAAGCCGCCTTGGCTTTATCGGTAATAAAGCGCTGCATCGGTGCAGTAGCTGCAATACTGGTATCAACTTCAACTACATGGGGCTCTTGTTTTAATCGCTTAGCGACTTGTTGCGCCGCTTGATGATGGGTTTGCGTATCAACAAACGGATCACGATATACCTCTGCCACTAAGGTGCTAAATACTGGCGGCCCGGGTGGAACTTCAACCACTTTTATCACAATGCCATTAACGGCCAATGGCTCAAGCTGTTTACGTAAACGCATCACCACACCATGAGACTGTTGCTCGCGCTGCGCTTTGTCTAATAGTAATACTCTAAGCTCAGCTAAATTAGTGGCCTCACGGCGATAATAACCGCGCACCATGCCATTAAAGTCCATGCTTGATGGTTGCCCAACATACGCAGCAATTTCACTTACCTCATTAAGCTGCCATGTTATAGCTTGTACTTTACGAGCGGTCAGTGTTGTTTGCTCCAGACTCGTCCCCTCGGGCATATCTATCAATACTTGTAGTTCATTTTTATTATCAAACGGCAATAACTTCAGCGGCACCATGCGCATCACGGGCAGCAATGCACTGATAATAAATAATCCTAAGGTTGCCCATAAAATCAGTTTTGCGCGCCCTTTACTGGCCAGTAAAGGCGTTAATAAGCGTTCATAAATAGCTACTTTAGGGGAACTTAAATCATTGTGTTCAACAATCGGTTCTTTTAATAACTTCATGGCAAGCCAAGGAGTGACAAAGAATGCCACTATGGTTGAGACCATCACGCTTACAGGCACATTAAATGCCATGGGTGCCATATATGGGCCCATCATGCCGGTGATATAAGCCAAAGGAATAAAAGCCACCATAATGGTCAGTGTCGACATTAATAGCGCGCCACGTATTTCACTCATTGCAGCGACAATCTGTTGTTTTTTATTGCCTTTGTTTTGTAAAAAACGGCTAATATTATCAATGCCCGTGATCGGATCATCCACCAGCAAGCCCAGTGATAATATCAATGCGAATAACGTTACTCGGTTGATGGTGTAACCAAACGCAAAATCGAGGCTTAAGGTTATGCCATAACAAATTGGCACAGCTAAACCAACAACAATAGCGGGTCGCCAGCCTAAAAATACGCCAACAAAAATCACTACGGTAAATACCGCAAACACTAAGCTTGAGGTTAAGTTGTTCACTTTTTCGTTAGCGGTTTGCCCGTAATCTCTAAGTATTGTGTAATCTATTTGCGAAGGTAAAAAATTAGTTTTTAAATCAGCCATCATCGCGTGCACATCATTTGCGACCGCAACGGCATTGGTGCCCGCTTTTTTAGCAACACTTAAGGTGACTAAAGGATGCTCTTGTGTGGTATCAGATTGCGCTAGCCACTGATAATTTTCAGGCTCACTTGGTCCATCGAGTACTTTTGCAATATCTTTTAAATAAACACTTTTGCCGTTAATAACATTTACAACAAGTTGCTCAATCGCGGCTTTTGTGCGTAACACATCACCAGCTTGGAGCATGATTTGTTGCTCTGCATTAACAACACTGCCAACCTGAGATAATTGATTAGATACACTCAGTGCATAATACACATCGCTGAGTGTAGTTTGATGAGCTGCTAGGGCCGTCGCATCTAAATTAACCGTTAAAGTGCGTTTGCGCCCAGCAATCACTTTAACTTCACTGGTGTTTTCTATGCGCTGTAAACTATTGGCAATTTCGTTAGCAAAACGAGTTAACTCATAGTCGTTATATAATTTAGGATCTTTACTAAATAAGCCTAGCATCACAATCGGCACGTCATTTACTTCTACCGGACGCACCTGCCATGAGCTAATAACTGACGCCATGGTATGTTGATAACTATATAGTTTGGCGTAAGTATCGAGGATTGCTTGTTCACGATCATGACCCACAGTAAAGCGCAATGTCACCACAGTGCCATTACTTTGTGTGGTTGAATAAATATGCTCAACACCGCGTAATTGCGCCAATAACTTCTCAAGTGGTTGCGTGACCAGCCTTGCCACTTCAGGCGCTTCAATGCTAGGAGCTGAGACATAAATATCCAGCATCGGCACCACTATTTGCGGTTCTTCTTCACGGGGAGTTTGCTGTAAAGCCATAATGCCAAGCAGCACAGCCATGACAAAAATAATGATAGGAATACGCCCGTTAAGACTATTTTTTACTGCACTGTCGAGCTTATCCATTTGCTTATTCCTTACAAAACAAACCATAGAGCGTGGCTAACATAGCCTGTGCGTTGTCGTTAACCACCCGATAATAGATGGTCTGGCTTTCGCGACGAGTACTAACAATATTTGCTTTTCGTAGTGCGGCCAAATGCTGCGATAAAGCAGACTGTGCCAGTGGTACAGCTGCATTTAATTCAGAAACACTCATTTCACGCTCCTGCAAACAGCATAAAATCATTAAACGGTTTTTATTTGCTAAAATTTTTAATAGCTGCTCAGCATGCTCTACGTTATTAGCCATAGCTGCAAAGTCGATAGTCATAGTTCCACTCTTATATTCAAAGTACCGCAAGATTATAGTTAGCTATATTAGAAAAGTCTAATATTATAATTTACTAATGTAGATTTATCTAATATATTAAATGACAACTATCACAACTACTAAGGTTAACCATGAAACTAAACGATGCTCTTCGCTTGATAGCAGGTGTAATGATTTGCATATCATTGTTACTACAGCAATTTCATGATCCATTGTGGATTTGGTTTACAGTGTTTATTGCTCTAAACTTAATTCAATCAGCATTTAGTAAATGGTGCCCGATGATCACTCTTTTAAAAAAACTAGGTTTCGAGGAATAACATGCTTACTTCAATCCCAGATCTAATGAAAATAATTACGCCAAATCAACGCCGTATTGAGGCTGCACAGGCCAAGCAAGAAATTGCTGACAACAAAGGACTATTAATTGACGTACGTGAACCCGCCGAACATGCAACCAAAGCAGCGATCGGCGCAATTAATATTCCCCGTGGTTTACTTGAAATGAAGTTAATGGAAATCGAAAAAGACCCAGCTCGGCCAATTTACTTACACTGTGCCAGTGGCGCTCGTGCAACATTAAGCGCTGAAGCACTTACCCGCGTTGGCTATGAAAATGTCACCGTTATTACCTGTAATGCAGAACAGATTTGCCAAGTATTTTAATGCAATTGGCATAACAGCTTCACATAAAAGTCATACTGGTCGGATAAGCTCTTACTTTTAAATTTAGCGGTACAGAGCAATGACGTTTACACGAAGAAATTTTTTAAAAGCCTCGGCGGCAGGATTTGGTGTCGCCGTTTTATCATTAGGATTAACGAGTTGTCGGTTTGACGATGAAGATGACGACATTCTTGACGTGAACTTTGCTCATGGTGTTGCCAGTGGTGATCCATTAGCCGACAGCCTAATTCTGTGGACGCGTGTAACCCCTCTAGATCCAACAACCACCAGCATTAAAGTACAATGGCAAGCAGCAACCGACCCTGACTTTGCTAATGTCAGCCACAATGGTGAAACACATATAAGTGCAGCTACAGACTTCACTCTGAAAGTCGACTTACAGGGCTTAAACGCCAACACCACTTACTATTATCGCTTTAAATCGAATGGCAAAACCTCGCCTATTGGTACAGGTAAAACACTACCAACAGGCAATATTGATAAAGTCAAATTTGCTGTTATATCGTGTGCCAACTACCCCGCAGGCTTTTTCCATGTGTATGGTGAAATAGCCAAGCAAACAGACTTAGACGCTGTATTGCATTTAGGTGATTACATCTATGAATACGGCAATGATGGCTATGCAACACAAGATGCTGCTATTTTAGGCCGTTTACTGCCAGAAGATAACAGTGACGAAATAATTAGCTTAGCTGATTACCGTAACCGCTATGCTCACTATCGTACTGATGCAAACTTACAAGCTGCGCATAGTAACTGTGCATTTATTACTGTGTGGGATGACCACGAAATTACCAATGACACATGGCAAAATGGCGCAGAAAACCATAATGAAGGCGAAGGTGAATTTAGCGAACGTAAGCTACATGCCCTACAGGCCTATTTTGAATGGATGCCAATCCGTAATGTAGCAGATAAAGAACGAATTTACCGTCGCTTTGAGTTTGGTAATTTAGTCTCTTTATACATGCTAGACACGCGTGTACTCGCCCGTGATGAGCAACTAAACTATGCTGATTTTGACCTGACCAGTGCACAAGGACAAAGTGATTTTGCAAACGCAGTAAGCTCACCAACGCGCGCATTACTTGGCAACGAGCAGCTTACTTGGCTCACTGATGGCATGACAACATCAAACTCAAAATGGCAGGTACTTGGCCAACAAGTACTGATGACCAAAATGCATTTGCCGTTTGAAGTACTGCAACTACTAGTGAGCTTACAAATCAGCCAAGCAAATGGCGGCGACACGAATGCATTACTAGCACAAGCATCGGCATTATTTGCTGAACTTGCACAAATCAAAGGCCGCGTGCTTGCGGGCGATCCAACTGTTACTGATGCCGAGCGCGCTCGAGTTGATACTACTGCACCATACAATTTAGATGCATGGGATGGTTACGCCTACGAACGTGAAGTGCTGCTTGGTACTGCCATTGCCGCACAAAAGAACTTAGTGGTTTTAGCGGGTGATACTCATAACGGTTGGGCTGGGCAATTAGTTACTGATGCTGCAAACCCAATTGCAGCGTCACAAAATGCCGGTGTAGAATTTGCTACCTCTTCGGTGTCTTCGCCTGGTCTTGAAGAGTACCTAGCACTGAACACGCAAGGAGCAGAAGCAACAGCACAAATGGAACAAGTGATCGCGTTATTGGTTAATGATTTAGTTTATAACAACCTCGTCGATCGCGGTTATTTAACCGTGACCTTTACCCCAGAGCAAACAACCGCTAACTGGCATTACGTAAGCAGCATTAAAACCGCCTCTTATGAAATGCTAACCGAGCGCAGTAAAGAACTACGTATGTTAGCAGGTCAGCCAGTAATTCAAGGGTAAAGTATCTAGGTGTTAGGAAAGAGGTTCTAGGTAAAAGATTAAAACAGCCCGGCGATCAGTTGATCGCCGGAATTTTACACTGCGGCTTTAATCATTTGTAATTCCTTTCATATTCTTAGTGTGACTATTTCTCTCAAAGTGCATAAATAAAACATGAGCGATACTTGATAGCACGATCAATACAATGCCTGCGATACCCAATAAAGTTTGAGTTTGTTGAAGAAAAATGTAGCCCAAAATACTAGAAAATAGAATTTGCGCATATTCAAGCGGCATTAGCTTAGATAAATCACTTTTATTAAAAGCGAAAAAACGTGCCGCAAGTTTAGTAATAAGGAGCCCACCATATAGCATAATTAGTAGAGCACTATTTGTATCTAAAGGTTTCCACACAAAAATAGCGACGGGTAATAAGATAATCGCCGAATAGAGGGGAGCAAAAACCATTTGAGGCACAACTTTCTCTGCATTGCCGATTTTCTTTAAATTAATATTATAAATAACTAAAATAGCTACCGCCGACAGTGCAAAGATCAATCCTAGATAGAGGTTTTGCTGCGTTACTTGGCTCGCCATTAGTTTTGGAGAAAGCAGCATCATCACTCCAGCTAAATTCAAAATAATAGCGATATAGACGTAGGCTTTTGGTTTTTCTCTAAAGATAAACACCGACAAAATGGACGTTATAAGTGGCACAAAAAAGTTAATCGCGGTTACTTCCGCTAAACTTAAATATTGCAGAGCATAAAACAAACATATTGTTGAACTAACACCAAGCAATCCTCTGAAAATATGTAACTTCATTTTTTGGGGTTTGATATTTTCCCATTTACCTTTCGAGAATAATATAATCGCCGCAAAAGCAGCAATTACATTAACCAAAAAGACAACTTGGAATGGGCTGATAGCTTTACCTAAAAAACCACCGATTAGTAACATCACACTTAAAATGAGTGAATCTGACAACATCCAAATTACTGCGGCTGACTCTTTACTAGCCATTTAACTTCTCTCCCTGTGTTTGTGTAGCACAAATATATGCTACGAAATTAGCGCCCTATTAGAAATCAACTACTTTGAACCCTAATAAAACTGCATCCTTTTCAGATAAAATCGCTTTAAAATACACCTGCAAAAGGTACAAAACAAGGAGTTTAGAGATAATTTTAGCTAATAGCATAAGACACTTTGGGAGGGTTAAAACAACAGGAACCATGATAGTTAATGTATTAGCCTAGATTATCGAATATCTACTTTCGATAACGCATGCAAAAATCTTAAAATGATTTATTCACTAAGAGATTAAGAGACGCTGCGCTTTAGAGGAAAGACCTAAGTTAAGAGATTAGGCAACGAATTTCTAGGCGCTGGGATTGGCGTAGGTCGTGCTTTAGCGCGTTAATTACACTACTGTCGCCATAAATGACGACCTACATGCTAACTATGTTGATCTGGTCAATTGATTTATTGTTCTACCCTCATTCACTTCTCATTTTCTTCTCTTTGTGCAAACGTAACACAATAATAAGCTAATTTTATTTTCTCTCATCCAGTAAGGTTACCATCATTTGCTCGATGTTTTTCACACTGTAGGTGAGTGCGCGTATTAGCTCTACTTGGCTTTGTGGCTCGTCACTGTTAGCTTTAGTTGGTTGCTGTGCGGTTAGATTGTCTTTTTGAGTTAAGATTGCCTCGCGAAACTCACTGGCATCAACTACGCCAAGCAGTGACACGAGAGCGCCCTGCCCAGATTGACCTGCGGTTTCAAAACTCAAGCGATACAAACCAAATATGCGCATTAACGGCCCTTGGCTTAATCCGACGTCGGTTATTTTTTCAAGTGGGATGGACTTTTCCTCTTTAAAAAATACCCCACGCTTAACAACTAGCTTTCGCTCTAATAAGTTAGCTGACATAGCTGCCAATATTCGCCCTGCTACCAGCCAGATAATGAAAGCGACGAATGGGATAAATGGAATTCCCACCAAACACAATACACAAGTGATAATCCCCAACACCATCCAATATGATTTCACTTTAGGATCGAATTTAGCACTTTTTAAAATAGAGGTACTCATGGCTTACTCTTAAATTGATTAAACATTTAAATTACGTGATCACTGAGTTGAATGCAATTTAGCTAAATTGTTAATCTACTACAAAGTACTGCCAATAAAACTAAAAGATTAACACAAAGGGTTGTTTAAACAGGTCGTGTGTTCTATATTCTCGCAATTGGATTTATAGACGTCTAAACATCCATTATAAATTATCTCATACAGAGGAAGCGCAATGACAACTCACACCTTAACTTTACTTGATGGCGGCATGAGCCGAGAACTCACTCGCATTGGCGCCCCCTTTCAACAGCCTGAGTGGTCTGCGCTTGCCATAATAGAGGCGCCTGAAAAAGTAACCCAAGCACACAGTAACTTTATTCAAAGTGGTGCCAATATTATTACCACAAATAGCTATGCGTTAGTACCTTTTCACATTGGCGAAGAGCGCTTTGCACAATCAGCCAAATCACTTGCTGCAACAGCTGGCCAAGCCGCAAAAGACGCTGTGATACAAAATAATATGGGAACTAAAATAGCAGCCAGTTTACCACCTATGTTTGGTTCTTATCGTCCAGATTTATACCAAGCTGATCAACTTAGTCGTATCGCAACGCCTTTAATCGAAGGTTTAGCGCCTTATGCTGATTTATGGCTAATAGAAACGCAAAGCCTTATTCAAGAAGCGCTAGATATAAACACGTTAATTAACCAGATCTGCAACAACCAAAAACCGGTATGGGTTGCTTTTACCCTTGAAGATGAACAACCAAGTAATCAAGCAACTCTGCGCTCAGGCGAATCTGTAAAAGATGCAGTAACTGCCATGCTAAATGCAAAGGTAACGGGCATTTTATTTAACTGCTGCCAACCAGAGGTTATTGAGCATGCTTTAACCGTAACCTTAGATGTTTTAAAAGACCGGCAGGCAGAGCACATACAAATAGGTGCGTATGCGAATGCATTTGCACCACAAACTAAAGAAGCTACGGCTAACGAAGGTTTAGATGAAGTACGAGAAGATCTTACCCCTCTTTCATACCTAGAGTGGGCTAAAAAATGGCATCAACAAGGCGCCACCCTAATTGGTGGGTGCTGTGGTATTGGACCTGAACATATAGCTCAATTAAACCATCACTTTGCGCCTTTAAAAGATTAGTAATTTACACAGTATAAGCAGTCAAATGAAAGAAAATAAAATTGGATTAATAGCGCTAACCGCGCTGGTATTTAGCGCCATGGTGGGTGCGGGTATATTTAGTTTGCCACAAAATATGGCTGAAGTTGCGGGCGTAAATGCAGTGTTAGTTGGCTGGCTTATTACTGGTGTTGGTATTTTGCTACTTGCTGGATGTTTTTTACAACTCTCTCGCGCTAAACCTGAACTTGATGGCGGTATTTATATTTATGCCCGAGAAGGTTTTGGCGAGCTTGCTGGATTTTTATCTGCATGGGGCTATTGGCTGTGTGCCACCATTGGTGTTGTTGGTTATTTAGTTGTGGCGTTTGCTGCTTTAGGTGCATTTATTGATACCCCAGAACGCCCCCTATTTGGCGATGGTAATACTTTTGCAGCCTTTATCGGTGAATCTATTATTTTATGGGCTGTGCATTTAATTATTGTTAGAGGCATTAAGCAAGCCTCTTTTGTAAACCTGCTTGGCACCATAGCTAAAGTGATACCCTTATTATTATTTATAGGCTTTGCTTACGCGTACTTTGACCCTGCAATATTTAAAGCAAATCAAAGTAATGTCAGCGTGAAAACTGATTTTATTGAACAAGTAAAAAACACTATGCTAATTACTTTATGGGTGTTTACTGGCATTGAAGGTGCGGCAGTCCTTTCGGCTCGAGCTAAAAACCGTAAAGACATCGGCCTTGCCACATTTATAGGCGTGATTGCTGCGCTAATTTTATATATAGCCATCACCATGTTGGCATTTGGGTTAATGAGTCAGGCCAATATTACAGAACTTAGTAACCCTTCAATGGCAGGCATTATGGCAATGATAACAGGGACCAGTGGTAAAGTTATTATTAGCGCGGGACTTATTGTATCTGTATTAGCCTCTTATTTAAGTTGGATTATTTATGCTGCAGAAGTACCTAACAGCGCAGCCAAATATGGGGCATTTCCTAACATATTTAAGCAACAAAATAGCAATGGGACATCTATTGCATCACTGACCTTAACCAGCCTAACTGTGCAACTTTGCTTAGTACTTATTTTGTTTACCGGTAAAAGCTATAACACCTTAGTTCTTGTTTCTACGTCCATGATATTAGTGCCTTACTTTTTAGTGGCCGCTTACATGGTAAAAGTAGCCTTTGTAAAAAAACTTTCTGTTGCTATTAAACTGATGGGCTTTGGTGCCAGTATTTATGGACTATGGCTAGTATATGCTGCGGGGCTAAACACGCTGCTGCTATCTGTTATTTTATACATTCCTGGCATCATGCTATTTATGTATAGCCGTAAACAATTTAAGTTAAATGAAAATATTTAAAATCAATGCATTATAAAATATCGTTACCAGAGTTCAGGTTAAGCCTTTTAATGCACTTTTAGCACTAAAAAAGCCGAGCATACAGGGTTATGCTCGGCTTAAGCCTAGGAAAATATAATCACTACTGTTTAGTAATAAGTAGGTTCATATTGTCCTTATCTGGGCCAATCACTTTAAACGTGTAATTACCTGATTCGGTAATACTCAGCGCTATATTGCCCCCTATCACTTCAAGCAACATTATCTCGTTAATATTTACTATTGGTGCATCGCCTACCCCACCGAAGTCCACAGTGTTCCAATCTTCAGAGGCTATTTTGAACTCATAATCACCGGCATCTAAATCAAGTGATGTACTATAAATAGCATTCCCTTGATAGATTAGGGGGTTGTCGGTACCCCAGCCATTTAAGCTGCCACGTAAGTAAACTTGAGTGTCTGCAAACATTTGCGCATTAAATACACTCAGCGTGGGTGCATTCAAATCACTGGCATCAAAAATAAACTGATATTCGCCCTCGGTTGCAATATCCATCATCATATTAGCGCCTTTAGCAGCTAATAACTTATCTTCGGCAACGGTTACGATTGCATCCGCTTCACCTGATCCATAATCAACGGTATCCCAATCTTCAGCAGCAATTTTAAATTCATAACTGCCTGCATTGAGTATTTTAGTAACGGTATAAACGCCTTTACCTTGATAGATTAACTCATCACTGATGCCCCATTCATTTAAGCTGCCACGAACAAATACAGGCGTGCCAACGAATGGTTCTTCGTTATAAACTCTCAGCGTTGGATTGTCTTTATCGCTGGCATCAAACGAGAATACATAAGTTGCATCAATTGCGGCATTAAAGGTCATATTCGCGCCACTGCGCATTAAAGGCTCGGTTTGATTTTCGATTACATCTTGATCAGCGTCAGATAGCGCGCCAAAATCCACACTCGACCAATCTTCAGAGGCAATTTTAAATTCATAATCTCCCGCAGCTAAAGTAATAGCGACACGGTATTCACCATTGCCCATATACTCAAAGCTGTCAGCTGTGCCCCAATCATTTAAACTACCGCGCACATACACTGCAGTGCTGCCAAAAGGCACTACGTCTGGCGCGCCCACTGTTGCATTCGCACTTAAGCCTACGCCTTGGCTCTCGCCTTGTGGTTTTACAAATACCGCGATTGTATAAGCTGGGACTGTAAATGTACCGTCGATTTCACTGGCAGTAAAGCTCACTCCAGACATACTGCTATCGGTGCTGTTTTTAAGTATTGGATGTAATTCAAACCCAGCAGCGGTTGGTACTGTATGTGAAAGCGCTTGCTCAGTGGCATTAATGACTACTACGAGCGCGTCAACTTGGTTATCTAAATCTGCAAAACCTTGACCGTCATCAATGCTCATTACAATCAAACCATGTTGCTGGTTTTTACCAACATTGTGAAAACCTACACGGTCAATAACATCTTGCTCTGTGGTGAGTCTAAATAATGGGCTGGCACTACGAATAGCTAAAAACTCTTGGAACACATCCCCTGCGTAAGCTATATCTTGCGGCTGTGCAGCAGCTTGTGGATTACCTGAGACCTTAATGATCTCAGGCCATTTCTGTTGATTTTTCTCAGCATTAGGTAAACCAATATTCCAATTATTATTTTCTTTCGTTAAATCTACCGCATTAAACCAATCCCCTGCATTGTAGCTATCACGATCCATTGATTTTGAGCGTAGTAAATCAGCCCCAAGTTGCATAAACGGGATACCTTGGCTTACCAACGGAATTGCTAATGCCATATTATGCGCACGCACTCGTTGCTCAATAATCATACTTGTTGCATGTTTATATTGCAGTTGATCCCATAAGGTTTCGTTATCGTGCTTTGATACGTAGTTAATGGTGTCTGCTGGGTCTAAAGCATAAGCCGTCGGCTGCGTATTCCAGCTAAAGCTATTACCTTTTGCCGAATTACCTTTAAAGTCTTTCAGGATATAGTTTTGTAAATTACCCGCCAGCGATAAACGCAGAGTATCTTGGTCTGCTAAATTACCATCGGTCGGATTATTACTAAACATCGCCCCACCGCGCACAGCCTCACGGATGCGGTCATTGAAGGTGCCTACTTCTGAGCCCGCCATATCGGCTTGCTTAGCTTGAGTGAACAAGCGGTTATTAGCCACTTCACCAAAGTCCCAGCCTTCGCCATAAAAGTAGTTGTCAGGGTCAACAGCTTGCACCGCTTCACGCGCTGCTAAAATTGATGATTTTGGCATGTGCCCCATTACATCAAAGCGAAAGCTGTCGTACCCAAAATCACGAGCAAGAATAACCAGTGAATCGCTAACAAACTTGTCCATCATCACATGTTCAGTCGCGGTGTTTTCACAACAGGTTGAACGCTCAATATCGCCCGTTATTTCACTGTATCTGTGGTAATAACCAGGCACGAGTTTATCGAAGACTGATTTTTCCCAAATCCCTGATGACGTTGTATGGTTATACACCACATCAAGTGCAACTCGCAGGCCAATTTCTTGCAGTGATTGCACCATAGCACGAGTTTCTAAAACACGGGCAACGCCTTCAGCACTTGATGCATACGAACCTTCAGGAGCAATAAAATGATGCGGGTCGTAACCCCAGTTAAAGCCGTCTAAATCACGCATCGCGCTGGCAAGTGCTTGTGTATCATCAGAACCCGGAAAGTAGCTTTGCATTAAATGAGCAATGATGCTGTTTTTATCTTCGATTTTACAAGCATCGGCGGCATCGTCTATTCGCTCACATAACTTACTTAGGGTGTCAGTGATTTCAACGCGCTTATCAGCATCTTCTTCAATGGTGCCAATGTCAGTGACTGGTAGTAAGTGAAAATGCGTTAAACCTTTGTCAGCTAGTTGCTTAAGGTGCTGCATAGGGATGCTTTCAAGCTCAGTAAATGCTAAGTATTTACCTCTGTTTGCTGCGCTTACTGACGTATCACGAACACTAAAATCACGGACATGACCTTCATAGATAATGGCATCTTCTGGGTTAGTAATTGTTGGCACAATGCGCTCATCCCAACCCTCTGGTTTGGTATCATCATCATTTAAGCTGATCAACTGTGAGTACAAACCATTGCTTGATACATTCAGTGAGTATGGATCGGTGCTCCATAAACTTTCAATCGCTTGAGTAGTAGGGTGATAAACATCAAACGCAAAGCGGTAATAATGACGGTCATAGTTACTACCTAGGCTCACAGACCAAATACCTGTATTGCTGTCTAACGTCATGGCAGTGCTGTGTACTTGAGTTTTATCGGCGTCAAACACATTGATAGTCATGTTATTCGCGGTCGGCGCCCATACGGATACATCTATGAGGTTATTGTTATAATGCACGCCCAGCATGGCTTCATTCGCATCGTTTTCGCCTTGCGTGTACAGCGCATCCAACGCTTTGGCGGTTTGCACAAAACTTGCTTCAAGTAGCTTGCCATCTGCATCGTAGCCCGCCACGACAAGTTGTTGTTTTATAAGTTGCTTTGCAGTATCTGTATCCCAATTGCCTTGGTAGGCTGTCCAATCAGTTAAGTGCGGTACTTTGCCTGCTTGTGCATCGGTTAAACTCGTTGTAGTTAATTCAACCGCTTCACCATTTAAGCCAGTATCTACATCAACAACCAAATCGGCGTCAGCTGATGAATGCAGCTTAATGATTTGTGTAAGCTCATTACTTGGCTTATACAACACAGTATTTAAATCAATCCAGTGCGCTGATGCGCCGTCAATTGCAACGGGGCGTTCGCCAAGCGCTTCTACTGGGTATTCAAATACTGTTGGCTCACCGTCAAAGGTAAAGTTCATACGTACAAAACGCTCATCGTCTTGCATCAGTGGCATAGTTAAATCCACATCACCATGGGCTTTACCTGAACCTTCTGTGCCAATATGTATGATGAAATTAGCACACTCGGTGTAACCGTCTTTTAGTGCCACAATCCAGTAAGCACCATAGTTAGGATCAATACCGTCGTATTCGTGACCATCGTGCCACTCTGTGGCATCAAACGGTGGCGCGTAAGCATCACAGCCCTCGGTATTCCAAGAGTGTAAACGATAGCCTTCGTACCCTTCATTTTCATCGCGCTTATAAAATAAAATAGCCTCACCTTCGCCTGCGAATACCACAGGGTCTGGTAAGTCGGGGTTATAGCCACTGGTACAGCTTTCATTGTTCGCATCAGGAAATAACGGTGCGTCACAAGAGATAGGTTCAGGATCAACGCATTGAGTGCCTGCTGCATTAGGGACTTGCGGTACATCACAAGTCAATAAAGCTTGGCCTGCTTTTACATCGCTACTGCCTGAGCCTCCACAGCCAAACAGTAGTGTTAAGCTCACTGCTAATAGCAAATGAGTCAATTTAGTTATTTTATTCATTATTTATGCTCCAATTTGCTATTAGTGACTATAGGTAAAACCTAAATAAACCTGACGACCAAAGTACTGGGTAGTACCGGTGATATTTTCATTGCCAAAGTAACTTTGGGTTGGTTCATCGGTAAGGTTATTGACCTGCAGCAACATGCCAAATGAGTCAGTAAATTGGTAAGAGGTTTGAAAATCGACCACGGTCTCGGCATCAAAATTAACCACTTGCTCATTGATCGCCACTTGCTCTGAAACAAAGTCTGAGCGGTAACGCACATTAAGGCGGGTTTCAAAATTATCTAAGCTGTAAAATAAAGTGCCGTTTAACACGTTTTTAGACAAACCAGGTAAACCTTGTGTAACCGTTTCACCACCTAAGCTGGTGATAGACTGTCTCTTATACACATCT
>NZ_DRGM01000124.1 GCF_011050055.1 Pseudoalteromonas prydzensis
CAGCTAGAGCGCAACAGAGAACTACAACTCGCGCTTAAATAAAGCGGTCAGCGGTCAGCGGTCAGCGGTCAGCGGTCAGCGGTCAGCGGTCAGCGGTCAGCGGTCAGCGGTCAGCGGTCAGCGGTCAGCGGTCAGAAAATATAAAACCGTTGCTATGCAAATAGCAACGGTTTTTGTTAAGCTATCAGTCATTAGGTTGTGACCGAATTTACCGAACTTTCTCACCCAATAATACATGCCAGAGCAGGCTTTCAGACCAATAATACACAGTGATAATTTAGCTATATCTGCTAACAGATTGTTTAAATTCGAGAAAACACGGTTAGCTTTTACTCCTTCGTCGCTGATTTTGGCTAGCAATTTTTGCCTCTTAATGAGGTTATTTTTCTAATGGTCGTCGTAATGCCCACCAATGGCAAAAATATATATGCACTCATCATCAAACTTATAAATTAACCGATCTTTTTGCGATATACGCTTTGACCATAATCCTGATAAATTGTGCTTTAAAGGCTCTGGTTTACCTAAGCCTTTACTTGGATCTGAGCGCATCATTTCTTTTAGTATTTTACATAATGCTGTATGCAACTTTTTATCTTTCTCTCGTAGTTGCTCATAGGTGAACCAAGTTTTACCCTCAAAGGTTAATGATCTCATCTAGCTGCTCTTGTGTGGGTTTATAACCTGACCTAGTTGTGTGAGTTTTCATTGAGTCAGCGATTTGTTGCATTAAACTACTACTCTGTAAAACATGTAAAGTTTCCTGCTCTCGTTCCCAGTCATCGGCACTCATAACTATAAATGCATCTCCTGAACGCCGTGTAACCTTTATTGGCTCATGGTCACTAACAGTTTGCTCTACGTATGTTTTTAAGTTTTCTCTAAATTGATTTACGCTGATGCTATCCATAATTAAACCTCAATAATGTACGGTAATGTCGTACATTATAATAAAAAAAATATATCAAGTCACTTTAAAGGACAAATAACAGTCAATAAAGAACGAGTAAATTGACTTTATTAATAATCCATTTAAAAGGCTTTGCCCAAAGTGCAGAAATAAAAATATCCGATAATGCAGTGCATTGATGTTGTCTGAAAGGGTATTTTTTCGTTGGCTTTCACGGTACTCAACCACAACCTACACAGCCAATTTTAACGCCGAGCTTATCACTTACAACTTAAGGCTTACCGCTCCTAGCAGCCCTGAACCTGACGGCTGACGGCTGACGGCTGACGGCTGACGGCTGCACTCTATCGCACCAACACATAAATCAATTGCACAACCAATGAAATCATCACCAACGGCCAGATGTATTTGGCGTATTTAGTCGCGCCGTCTAGGCCTATTTTAGACTGGTACTTTTCAAGTAATGGCACCAGAATAATCAGTGCGACAAACAGTGAAATTAAAATCACGAAAATATTCATACCATTCCTTATTTATTGAATATCTATCGAGTATACCCAAAAAGCAGGCAAAAAAAAGCGCAGTAAATACTGCGCTAGTCGGTTGGAAGTAAAAAGTTACCTAACCATACTCAAGCTTGTTGAGTATGCTGTAATGATGTGATTAACCTACCAGGGCTAACAAGATACCAGCAGCTACAGCGCTACCAAGTACACCCGCAACGTTTGGCCCCATTGCATGCATTAACAAGAAGTTATGCGGGTTGCTTTCAAGACCCACTTTATTAACTACGCGTGCAGCCATTGGTACAGCGGACACACCAGCCGCACCGATGAGTGGATTGATTGGTGATTTAGAGAACTTATTCATGCCTTTTGCCATAAATACACCTGAAGCTGTACCGATTGCAAAAGCCAAGGCGCCGAGCACCAAAATACCAATTGTCTCTACCGTTAAAAACTTATCAGCAGCGAGTTTTGAACCTACAGCTAGACCTAAAAATATAGTGGTGATATTAATGATCTCGTTTTGCGCACTGTTACTTAAACGATCAACCACGCCTGATTCACGCATTAAGTTACCTAAGCAAAACATCCCTACTAACGGTGTCGCGGCTGGTAAAAATAGCATTGTTAACGTAAGTACTATAAGAGGGAAAATGATTTTTTCCTTTTTAGATACTGTACGTAACTGTGGCATTTTAATTTGCCGTTCTTCTGGTGTTGTTAATGCGCGCATGATCGGCGGCTGAATAATTGGCACCAATGCCATATATGAGTATGCAGCTACGGCGATAGCACCCAATAAATCTGGAGCAAGCTTTGAGGCTAAAAAGATTGCCGTGGGGCCATCAGCACCACCAATAATCGCAATTGCTGACGCATCTTGTAAGGAAAACTCAAAACCAGGTACGAAGTTCAGCAAAATTGCGCCAAACAAGGTTGCAAAAATACCAAACTGAGCCGCCGCGCCCAGCAATAACATGCGAGGGTTTGCAATCAAGGCACTAAAATCAGTAAGCGCACCAACGCCCATAAATATCAACAGCGGAAACACGCCGGTATCTATACCAATATGATAAACGTAATACAGTAAACCACCGGGATCTGATAAGCCCGCTAAGGGGATATTTGTTAATATTGCCCCAAAGCCAATTGGTAATAATAGTAACGGCTCAAAGTTGCGCGCAATTGCCAGATACAACAGTCCTCCCCCCACAGCGATCATAATAAGTGCTGGGAATGTAAAATTAGCAATACCTGTTGCTTGCCAGAGGTTTAATAATGCTTCCATCCTCTGCGCTCCTAAGCTAGTGCAATCATAGCATCACCCGTTGCCACTGAATCACCTTCAGCAACGAGAATTTCAGCAATAGTACCTGTGTGTGTTGCGCGAATTTCAGTTTCCATTTTCATCGCTTCCATGATGATCACTACATCGCCTTCATTCACCGTTTGCCCCGCTTTCACCTTAATTTTAAAGATATTACCTGCAAGTGGCGCGTTAAGAGTCTCGCCGGATGCAACTGACGCAGATTGTGGAATAAGTTCACTGTCTTTTAAGGTAACTTCTTTTAGCTCGCCACCTTGTGCAACCACAACATCATAAACTTTACCATCAACTTTTACGCTGTACTGCTCTGCTTTAACGGTATTGTTGTTACTCGGCTTATTGCTAACAGCTTGCTCTTTATTAGTAGATTCAGCACTTGGTGCAGCTTCAAAGGCATCTGGATTATTACGATTTTTAATGAACTTCAAACCAATTTGTGGGAATAACGCGTAGGTTAAAACATCATCGATTTGCTCATCAGCAAGTTCAAGACCTTGCTCTTGTGCTGCTTTTAATAGCTCAGCTTGTAGCGATTCAAGTTCTGGTTTTAATAGATCAGCAGGACGACAAGTGATCACCTCAGCGCCATCAAGTACCCGCTCTTGTAATTCTTTATTCATCGGCGCGGGAGTTACGCCATACTCACCTTTTAGCACTCCGGCGGTTTCTTTAGTGATAGTTTTATAACGCTCGCCCGTCAGTACGTTTAATACAGCTTGTGTACCAACAATTTGTGATGTTGGTGTAACTAGCGGTAAATAACCTAAGTCTTCACGTACACGTGGGATCTCAAGCAATACTTCATTCAATTTATCCGCAGCACCTTGCTCTTTAAGCTGATTTTCCATATTAGTTAGCATGCCACCTGGCACTTGTGCTAATAAAATACGGCCATCAACACCTTTTAAGCTGCCTTCAAACGCGGCATATTTTTTACGTACATCACGGAAATAAGCAGCAATTTCTTCGAGCTGATTTAAATCAAGTTCAGTATCGCGCTCCGTGCCTTCAACAATTGATACAATCGTCTCAGTTGCGCTGTGCCCGTAAGTCATACTCATTGATGAAATTGCGGTATCAAGCATATCAATGCCTGCATCAATCGCTTTTTGATATGTCGCGGTACTTAAACCCGTTGTCGCATGGCACTGCATAGCAATTGGGATAGAGACAGTTTCTTTTAATGCTTTGATCAGTTCTTCTGCAGCATAGGGTTTTAACAAGCCCGCCATGTCTTTGATACAAATTGAGTGACAACCTAACTCTTCAAGTTGTTTAGCAAGTGTTAGCCACATATCAAGCGTATGCACAGGACTTACTGTATATGAAATTGTTCCTTGTGCGTGCGCGCCCACTTTAATAGCAGCTTTAATTGCAGTTTCAAGGTTACGAACATCATTCATCGCATCAAAAATACGAAACACATCAACACCATTTTTGTGTGCACGCTCTACAAATTTTTCCACCACGTCATCTGCATAATGACGATAACCTAAAAGATTTTGACCACGTAATAACATTTGTTGCTTAGTATTTGGCATCGCTTTTTTAAGGGCGCGAATACGCTCCCAAGGATCTTCGCCTAAATAACGAATACATGAATCAAATGTCGCTCCACCCCATGACTCAATAGACCAGTAGCCCGCATCATCTAGTTTTTCTGCAATTGGTAGCATGTCATCTAAACGCATACGCGTTGCTAATAATGATTGATGCGCGTCTCTAAGTACTAATTCTGTTAATTTTAATTTGGCCACAAGTCACCCCTTATAGTTTTTGTTTATTTTTGTACTGAGCGATAGCTGCACTGATCGCAGCAATGTGTGCACTTGGTACACCAGGTGCTTTGATTGACGGTGTACGCATAGGCGTTGCAACCGACTGTTCAAAACGGCTCGCTAGTTTAGACATAATGATAATTGCTGAAATCAACAACGAAAGAAAAACGAAAACACCTACCATACCGGTGACCATTAAGTTTGCTGCTGTAGCTAGTAACTGACCTATATCCATGCTGCTCCCCTTGATTTTATTTACCCAACCTCATCACTAGGTAAAAAATCACTTTATTTAAATAATTATGCACCAATCATAACAAAGAAATAGACCAAGTCCAACACTTTGTAAATTGGTAAAACCAATTAATATAAAGCTAACATATCCTCAGTAAAGTTAACACTCTACATTTTGCTATAATTTCACGAAATATAGATGATAAAAATAGTGATTATAGCTATAAATTATAAGCGAAAGCCCAGCTCACTCTCTAAACACCTCGCAACGCCAGCGATTTTTAGTAGACACCAGCAGCAACGAACTAGATTAGATCAATTGGTCTTACCAAAAAAATTACTTTAAAGCTGATTTATACAGCTGGGAATAACTTACAGGTAAAGCTGTAAATTATTCCCAGCCCTTTCAGAAACACGTCAGAGAAAAAACATCAACCTACTGATAGTAAATAATTTATTTTATTGGCACGCAATTGGCATTATTTACTTCGAACAACTTAACAAACCAAGGAGACAACAATGTTACGCTGGACAATTACATTTTTAGTTATTGCACTTATTGCAGCAGTGTTAGGTTTTGGTGGTATCGCTGGTGCCGCAGCAGGAATTGCTAAGATTATCTTTTTTATCTTTATAATATTGTTAGTTATTTCACTTATTTCAGGCGCATTGCGTGGCAATGTCCCGAAGTGATCAATATCAAGGTCTAACATAATTAACAGAACATTATATTTTACAAGGAATTACATTATGAAATCGACAACATTAAAAACAGCCGTTATCGCCCTTTTCGCTAGTTTTTTTATCATGGGTTGTGAACCAGGCCCAGCAGAAAAAGCAGGTGAGAGCATCGACGAAGCCGCTACAGATGTGGGTAATAAAATTGAAGACACCTGTGAAGAAGTGAAAGAAGGCGTAAACGCCGAAGAAACTAACTGTTAAGAAAAAATATTTAAATAAAAAAAGCGGCTTCAATTGAAGCCGCTTTTTTATTTAAGGCACTGTTTTAAAATAATATTTTTATCAACCCTGCCGTATTTCATTCGCTTTACATTTCAAATTTTGCAAAATTTCATATTTTGACGCTTTAAATTATTTGTATGTCCCAACTTAATGACTATCTTTAAAAAGCTAAGTGGAAGCATCTGCAATGTGCTTCCTGTTGTATTTAGCCTAATTATTATAAATACTTGGGAGATTACAATGTTAAAAAATAGAATTTCACTCGCAGTGAGGTATGCACTTAGTGCGGGGGTTATCTCAACCGCACTCATCTATTCACCACTTTCCGCAGCACAAGAAACTGAAGTAGACAAAGACGTCGAAGTTATCTCTGTTACGGGTAGCCGTATTCGGCAACCAGGAGCAGTTTCTGCTAGCCCCATAATTTCCATCGGAGAAAAAGAGCTCGGCTTTCAACAAGAACCTGAAGTTGAACAAATATTAAGAAATTTACCTGCAACAGTTCCCGGTGATGGTAGCAACGTAAACAATGGTTCTGGTGGTGCAGCCACAATAAACTTACGCGGCCTTGGTGCTCAACGTTCATTAGTATTAATGAATGGACGCCGTATGATCCCTTATAACTATAATGGTGCTGTAGATAGCTCAACTATCCCCAGCGCATTGATCGAACGAATTGATATTGTCACCGGTGGTGCATCTGCGGTATATGGTTCTGATGCGATAGCTGGCGCTGTAAACATTGTACTTAAAGATGATTTTCAAGGGGTAGTTTTTGATGCCAAGCATTCAGAAACCGGCGATGGCGATGGTGACAAGGACAGTTTCAGCATCACTCTTGGTTCCAACCTTGAAGATGACAAAGGTAATGTCGTGCTATCCCTTGGTTGGATGAAACGTGATCAAATCCTTTTGGGGGATAGACCATTAGGCCTACTAGGTATTGAAACTAAAACTGGCGCTAACTACGAACAATTCTTAAATGGCGAGCCGCCAATCCCTGCTCCTGACGCATGTAGTGGTCCAAACTCCGTCGAAAGCGGTGGTTCGACAACTGCATTCCCAACACGTTTTGCCATCGTGGGTGCAGGCCAAACCGGTGCCGGACAATTTAGGAATGATGGTACATTAGCAGCTAGTGAATGTAGTGTATTCAACTTTAACCCTTATAACTTCTACCAAACACCATCTGAGCGCTATTCGGCTACAGCACTTGGTAATTACTACCTAACAGATGATCACCAAGTTTATTCATCGGTGAACTTCACTAATACCAGTGTTGATACCCAAGTAGCACCATCAGGAACATTTGGATCTAGTTTTAATTTGCCACTTGCAAATCCATTAATAGGCGATCAAGCTAGACAATTTATGATCGATGGCGCAACGGCTGCTTTAGGTGAGGGAAGTTTAGATTCATCTAATTGGCAAGACATAAATGGCAATGGTATTGTTGATGAAGCCGACTATCTGACAGTCCAGTTAAGAAGACGTACTTTAGAGCTAGGAGCTCGTACTGAACGATTTGACAGTACTCAATTTCAAATGGTAACTGGTGTTACAGGTTATTTCTTAGATGATTGGCAATATGACGCAAGCTACCAGTATGGTGAATCAAATCGTACAACCGTACGTGGTGGTTATACTAATTTAACAAATATTCAAAATGCGTTAGATACAACAGATGGCGTTACTTGTAAAAACGGTGATTCTAGCTGTGTGCCTATAAACTTATTTGGTGGTTTTGGCTCAATCACCGAAGAAATGGCAGGCTATGCGCAAGCAATCGCACTACAACAACAAAAATACAGCCAAGAAGTTTTCACAGCAAGTGTAAATGGCTCATTCAACTTTATTGAAATACCGGGCGCTGGCGCACCACTGGCAATGAGTTTTGGTTATGAAAAACGTAAAGAAAAAGGCTTATTCGAACCGGATGAGTGCTTAAAACTTGCTCCAGCGAGCTGCCAAGGTGGTGCCGGTGGTAACCAATTACCTATTTCTGGTGGTTTCTCTGTTGATGAATTATTTATGGAAGGTTACTTACCTGTTTTAGATGGTTTGCCTGGTGCTGAAACGCTTGATGTAGAATTTGGTTTCCGTTGGGCTGATTACGATACAGTTGGTAGCAATGAAACCTGGAAGCTAGGCTTCAATTGGCGCCCAGTCAGCGATATTTTAGTCCGTGTCATGCAACAACAAGCTACTCGCGCACCTAATGTTGGTGAGATTGCATCCCCAGTAGTTACAGGGCTAGATAATGCCCAAAGCGACCCTTGTTCAATAGCTAATGCTGGCAATATTGATGAAGCATTAAAGCAGCTTTGTATTTCTACAGGTATGAGTGAAGCACAAGTTGGCAATGTTCAAAATGTCATTTCGGGGCAAGTACAAGTAATTAGCGGTAGTGACCCTCTAAACCCTCCTGGTGCCGAAGAGGCTGACACATTTACGGCAGGTATTGTGTGGACGCCTGAATTTAATAGTCTGGAAAACTTTACAATTACATTAGATTACTATGATATTGATATTAGTAATATTATTGGGAACTTTTCTGCTCAAGAAATTCTTGATGCTTGTTATGTGCTTGGTGATACCAATGAATGTGCAAAAATCAACCGGATCGGTGGTGATTTAACAATTGCCGGAGCTGGTATAGAACAATTCACCACTAACTTGAAAAGCCAACGTGCTGAAGGTATCGAGCTTGGCTTTAACTTTGCTGTATTAATGGATGAAATGGGCGAACTGCAATTTTCAGGTAATATCAATAAATACCTAACGCAAGAGTCGCAGAGTTCAGATACAGCTAGAATCATTGACTGTAAAGGTTACTTCAGTACTAGTTGTGACCCTGTTTCAGAACTTCGCTGGGTACAACGTACTAGCTGGGTATGGGAAGACTTAACCATGTCATTACAATGGCGTCATATAGATGGGGTTGATGTAGAGCCAATAGAAGCGCCAAATGTTTTTGAAGATTTTAGAAGTATTGAAAGCTATGACTACTTTGATTTATTTGCGAGTTACTATGCAACAGAAAACATTGTAGTTAATTTCGGTATCGATAATATTTTTGAAAAAGAGCCCCCTGTAGTTGGTGGAGAAGCTGGCGATACTAGCTCTAACTCAGGTAATACATTCCCAAGTAACTATGATGTACTTGGCCGGAAGTTTAAAATGGGTATTAAAGTCCAATTTTAACCGTCCCTGGTAGTAATTTGCACCGCTATTATGCGGTGCTTTTTTATGCCTATTTTTTATTGCAGTAGCTTATGCTCTTGCTTCTAACATTAATCGCTTCATGTCACGTACTGCTTTATCTAAACCATCAATCGCAGCTCGCGCTATAATTGCATGGCCAATATTTAGCTCATAAATCTCTTCCATCGCCGCAATCGGTTTTACATTGTGATAATGCAGACCGTGCCCTGCATTTACTATCAAGCCTAGGCTAGCTGCATACTTTACACCTTGGCGAATATGCTCAAGTTGTTTTTCCAGCTCTGCATCATTTTCTGCATCTGCATAAGCACCTGTATGTATTTCAACATAAGGGGCATTACATGCTTTTGCCGCATCTAGTTGCGCTTTATCTGCATCGATAAATAACGATACCTTAATGCCTGCTTCTGTAAGCGTCGCCGTTGCGGCTTTAATTTTATCGAAGTTACCGACCACATCTAAGCCACCTTCTGTGGTTAGTTCTTCGCGTTTTTCAGGCACTAAACACACATACGCAGGCTTTACTTCTAATGCGATAGCTAACATTTCTTCGGTAACGGCTATTTCAAGGTTCATCCGTGTTTGGATTGTTTTAGCCATCACATACACATCACGGTCTTGAATGTGGCGACGATCTTCGCGTAAATGAATGGTAATGCCATCGGCACCCGCATGTTCTGCAACACTTGCTGCATGCGCTGGATCTGGGTAGCTGGTACCACGAGCTTGGCGTAACGTGGCAATATGGTCAACATTTATACCCAAAAGAATATCTTTCATTTTTTTACCTATAAAATAACGGTTTGAAACCGCGCTAAAGTTAGGGTGAATATCCAAACTATTTGGATATAAAAAGCTCGCGACTTTTTAATGGTTTTTTACCTAGCAAAGGCTTCATTAAATGACGACTTAATTGTTTTGCCATATATAACACATCCGGCGCGCTAAAGTCATGAGCTGCAATCGCATTTAACTGTGCACCAGAAAAACCACTGCCGATTTGCTCCTGCGCAACAAAACCGTACTCAGCAAAATAGCTATAAGTTTGCTCTTGGGCAATTGGCTCTCCCGCCGCATCGAAACTAAAATCAACGCCATAGCCTAGCAATTCTAATAATTGAAATTCATAAGAGCGCAATACAGCTTGTAAATTGGGGTGCTGGTTAAGTTGTTGCAGGTGAGTTTTATACAGTTGATAAACATGGTCAATAGGTTCATTAATTGGCACAATACGATTGGTCAGCTCATTGAGATAAAAGCCACAATAAAGCTGTTCTCCCACTAAAGGCGATTGTGTACCATGCAGTTCAAAGCGCTGAATATATTTAAGGTCGTGCTTACCGGTGTAATTAACCAGTAGCGTTTGGAAGGGTTGTAACTGGGCTTTATGCTTGGTTGCTTGGCGGCCACTAATGCGGGCCAGCATGCGTAACTGGCCAACGCCCTCTACTAGCATATCAAGCATTACTTGTGAGTCACTAAAAGGACGTCGGTGTAATAAGTATGCTGTGTAGAAGTCGCTATCCATAAATTTTGCTTAGGCTATTAATCTTCACCATAGCCTAAGCTGCGTAGTGCACGCTCGTCATCAGCCCAACCTGATTTAACCTTCACCCAAAGTTCTAAAAATACTTTGTTATCAAGCATTTCTTCGAGATCTTTACGGGCTTCTCGGCCTATCACTTTAAGCTTTTCGCCTTTATTACCAATCACCATGCGTTTTTGCGTTTCACGCTCAACTAAAATCAGGCCATTGATATGCCAAATACCATTGTCTTGCCATTTAAACTGCTCAATTTCAACAGTGACAGAATACGGTAATTCTTCACCCATAAAGCGCATCAACTTTTCACGAATGACTTCAGCCGCCATAAAGCGCATTGAACGATCAGTAACATAATCTTCAGGGAAGTAAAACTCACACGGTGGTAAGCGTTTTGTCACTTCATTTTTGATAAGATCGATATTTTTACCTTGTGTCGCCGAGACTGGCATAATGCCCACAAAGTCAAACTTTTCACCCAACCACTTCATATGTGGCAGTACCAGATCGCGGTCTTTTACTTGATCAATTTTATTGATCACTAATAAAACGGGCTTACCATTTTGCTTTACTTTATTAAGTACCATTTCATCGTCAGCATTCCAGTGAGTGCCTTCAACAACAAAAATAACCAGCTCAACATCACCCAATGAACTTGACGCTGCACGGTTCATTAAACGGTTAATAGCGCGTTTTTCTTCAACATGCAAACCCGGTGTATCAACATACACCTGTCTCTTATACACATCT
>NZ_DRGM01000125.1 GCF_011050055.1 Pseudoalteromonas prydzensis
AGAACTTTCACTTAAGTTTATTTCAAGCTCTTCTAGCGAAAAAAACACAGACTGCACCGCGATTAAAATCATTATCACGTATGATATATTTGATTTGATATACGATGAGTGCATTATTTTCATTTCTCTGCTTAATACTTTAGCTGTAAGATGCGGCGAGCACCGTTTAAAACGACAAGAGCAATTATCAAACCAATCACTAAATCTGGATAACGACTGCTTGTTGCTGTAACTAATAAGCCAGCTAAAATTACACCAACGTTTGCGATAACGTCATTTGCGGAAAAAATCCAACTCGCTTTCATATGAGCGCCGTCTTCTTTGTTGCCAAATATCAAAAACAGACAAGCAACGTTAGCGATTAGTGCTATTCCACCAAATATCATCATTAAAGAAGAGATCGGTTCACTACCGTAAACAAAGCGTCTTACGACTTCGCTCAAAGCACCTAGCGCTAGAATAACTTGAAGCACACCAGATATATGTGCTGCTCTAAGTTTCATGCTAATACTTTTACCTACGGCATAAATAGCTAAACCATACACAGCAGCATCAGCAAACATATCTAATGAGTCTGCAATTAGGCCAGCAGACTGTGCAATAATCCCAGCAATTACTTCTATAAAAAACATGACTCCATTAATGGCTAACAACCATTTTAGGGTTGATGCTTCTTTCATCTCATTTTTTTGGGCTAAGTCTTTTGCTTTTGCAGCTTCTGTACTGCAACTTTGTTTAGTTGACTCTAACTCTGCACCGAGTTTAAGTTGTTGTAACTTTTTTGTTATCTCATCTAAATTTTCATCATGAAAAACTTTGACTAAGCGATTAGGAATATCAAACTGCAATCCAACTGAAGGCTGAATTGAGTCAAGTGCTAATCTGATCAATCTCTCTTCTGAAGGACAGTCCATTTGAGGCACTTTATATGTACTGACAAACGCGCCACTATAGTTATCTAATTGTGTATCAATTTTTACGTCTTCGTTGGTAGGAGATGATTGACACTGACCACTACATTTTTCTGACATATTTAACATTCCGAAACAATATTAAAATAAGTATAAAATCTATAGTGGCTATAGAGTCAAATAAAAAGTTATTTAATTTGAAAAGATTGGGAAGTAACTCAAATAGCTATTCCAAGAAAATAATTGTTGGGGGGTAGTGACAGCAAACACTGCTAACATTATTTGGACTGCCCGTTTTATACCGATGTTTATCAAAGATAAAAAATAGAAGAGCTATCTAGATAGAATAAATTAACCGATGATCCTAATTCCACATTAAAGTCGCGTTGGTGTGTTACTAATTGTACAGAGGATCTAAAACAAGATTTAAATTTAAAAGTAAGAGCAACGACTATATTGTTGGAACACTTGTCATGAGATACGCTAAGCCTAATGTCCGGTTTCGTATCAAAGTGAATTTTAGCTGAAGTAATTTTGTACCATCGTTTACGACTGCTTCAGGCTCAAATCTGACGAAGATTTCCTAGTACTCACCCAATCTGGCTTGATGAGAAATAATCTCAAACATTATGCGTAGCCACATATTCGCTCAACTTGAGCGGGATCTTATAAAAGCCAGAACCACAGAAGGTCGTGAAGAGGCTAAAGCTAAAGGCAAACACATGGGCAGATTGCCTGCTTTATCAGACAAACAAGCGAAAGAATTATATAAAGATAAATTAAATGGTGAATCGATCTCTGCATTAGCGAAGAAATATTCTGTTAGCCGCCCCACGGTTCACCGAATTATTGAAAGAATGGAACAAAAGAAATAATAAATAAAAGGAGACGTTATGTGGTCTGATAAAGAATCAAAAATTGATTTCTTAAATTTTAATGAAACGGCTGAGTCAATAAAAGATCTTATAACAGAAAAGGAGTTAATGCCTATTAGTATAGGCGTTTTTGGTGATTGGGGCGCTGGAAAATCGACGATTCTTGAACTTACTAAGGCTTCTCTGGAAAGTGATGAACAAGAATATATCCAAGTACATTTCGATGCATGGACTTTCCAAGGGTATGATGACGCTAAAGCGGCGTTACTAGAAACAATTGCATCTACTTTAGTTAAAAAAGCAGCAGACGATAAAAATCTCAGTGCAAAAGCAAAAGAGTTTGCTGGACGAATAGATAAGATCAGACTGATGGGATTGCTAATGGATGGTGGTGCAGCATTAGCTGGTATACCAACTATGGGTGGTATACAGAAGATCATGGGACTATTCAGTGGTGGTGACGATGGTGAACTGGATGTTGATGATGTAAAAGGTGCTGTCGATGGCGCTAAGGATGTCGCGAAGAAAAACAAAGGTTTGATCAAAGATAATAAATCATTTTCACCACCTAAAGAAATTAAAGAATTCCGAAAAGCATATTCTGATCTGTTAAAGGAGTTTGATAAGCCACTTATTGTCTATGTCGATAATTTAGATCGCTGCTCTCCATTTAATGCTATTTCGACCCTTGAGGCGATCAGGTTATTTCTATTTTTACCCAATACTGCATTTGTTATTGCCGCCGATGAGGACATGATCCGCTTGGCAGTGCCTGAGTATCACAAAGGTGCATCTCAACGACATCAAACTGATTATTTAGACAAGCTTATTCAAATTCCTGTGCATGTACCAAGACCCGGCGTTCTGGAGATAAGGGCATATTTAATGATGCTTACTGCTCAAGATCACGGCGTTACCGATGCGCAATTAGAAACGATAAGATGTGCCCTTGAAGAGTCATTAAGGCTGTCGTGGAAACAACCACAAATTACCGTTGACGAGCTACTTCAAGATCACGAGATTGAAAAGCATTCCGAACTCAGAAGTAAATTTGTGGTTGCTGAACAGTTAGCTCCACTATTAGCTGAATCCACAAACATTAACGGCAACCCTCGCATAGTTAAGCGATTACTCAATCAGGTTAAGATGAGAAAGAAAACCGCTCATCGCAGAGGAATGCAGCTTGATGAAAAAACTATCACTAAGCTGGTAATTTTTGAGAGGTGCTTAGGCACTCAGGCTACCAACAAGCTTTATGAATTAATTGATAAGGAAAACGGATATCCAAAAGTATTAGCGGATCTTGAAAATTCAGAAGTCGAATTTGACGAAATTAATTTACCTGAAGAGTGGAAACTCGACCTAGCTTTTATTGATAAATGGTCGAAATTACCTCCCATGTTCACTGAAATGGATTTGACACCAGCGGCATATCTGAGCAGAGAAAGCATTCCAATGGGGGCTGTTAATTCGGTAATGTCTGGAGCCGCTCAAAAACTCGTAGAAGAATTAATGAAGCAAAAGGTAAGGGTCAGTGGCGTTAACTCTACTGCGATTACCACAACTCCGAAGGAAGAATACATGTCAGTCATGGATGGTTTGATTGAAAACTTTAAGTTGATTGGTGATTGGACCGAAAGACCAACAGGCATTTATGGGGCTGTGTTACTTGCCAAGCAGGATGATAAATGTAGCTTAAGTCTTCTTACATTTTTAAAAAGCTTGCCCCGCCAAAGATGGCTTAATCCAATTTTAAAAGAACTAGAGGGAACTAAGTAATATGGGTACGTCCGCATCGTCAACAGGACCAAATAATAAGAGTCCACTTATTCCATCTTGGGCAGAGCAAGGAGATCCTGTCACAATAGAACCTGCATCAGGTACTGATGGGGATGAGCAAGCTGGCTCTGATAATAATCAAGCTGATGATCAGAATGACAATAGCAATGATATTGACAATGACAAGGTTCAACAAGAAATCGGTGGTTCACCTACAGCAACACCGCCTCCAAATAGGTTTGCCAGTGCCAGAAGAGCATTTGGTAAATATGCGCAAACAGGTGGCTCAACCTCAGATCTAAGGCGTTCATTAAAAAGTTACTCTAGAAAAGGCTCTGGCGGAGGTAAAAGCACAAGCAGGAGACTATCAAGCGGCATAACTGCTGGTTCTGGATTGCTTGGTGTCATGCGTGGCGACACCGTAACGGTTAATAATCAAAGCTTATCATTAGGTGATCTAACTGGGCTATCGACTGATCAAGCAATCGACAAAATTGCTAGCCATTTAGCGCCTGATAATGCCGATTCGGATGCTGTAAGAGTTGCGTTGGATTACGCACTAGAAGAAGCACTCCCCGATACAGAAGAATTTGACCCAAACAGTTTTACTGACGAAGTTATCCAAGAAGCCATAGGCTGTTATTTAACAGACCTTATTTTTCAGGATGTGGTTGAAGGCATGGGCAGAGCTTGGTTTCATGTTGAGCCAGCAAGCAAGCATCATCAAATGGAAGTTGAATTAAGGGAACTAATAAAAGTGATTACACAAGAGCAGTTAGACAAAGTAACTAATGGCAACCCCAGTACTATTAGCAAAGAAAATATTACTAAAATTCAAGCCGATGCTATTGCTATGACGGTTGATGAATGGGAGAGCTTTAATGACTAATTTTTACTTTAACCATGACCCTGCTAACTTGCCTGACTTTTCTGATGATTGTCATCCTGTCCAAATGTTTCATACGCATCAAAATGACATCACTAAGCACAGCTTGGTGTCAAAACAACTACTACAAACAGTTCGTGATTTAGGATTGAATGTAGATGCTGATTCAATAGATCTGATAACAATTGCTACCGCCGTTACCGCTGCTGATACATTTGAATTAAGGGATAATGCAGAAAATGCATGGGCTAGAAAAATGCATTTGCATGTTCCTGTAACTGATGAGGATATGTGGAATTTTGTAGAACCTGAACTGAGTTCTTTGCTCAACTTTCTTACAGGCGATCAATGGCTGTTTACTTTTGAAAAAACAACTATGCCGATGCCGACTCCTAAAACAAGTGAGCAAGCGAAAGCAAAAGCAAAATCATTAATTGGACTCAACTCTGTTTGCCTTTTTTCTGGTGGTCTTGATAGCGCAGTTGGTGCAATTGATATTTTGAACGGAGAATCAGATTTAAAGCCTCTCTTGGTTAGTCACGCTTATCGTGGTGATGGCGCTAAGCAAGAAGACATTAAGCAATTATTATCCCCGCCATTCGGCGAATTGTCCTATTCAATGTCTCCCCATATTATTAAGCACTTAGAAGGTAAAACTGACATTAGTATGAGGGGAAGAAGCTTTAACTTCCTAGCTATGGCGGTACTTGGTATATCAGCCTTAAGAAATGCTAATTGCGATAGCAGTATTGAAACTATTGTCGTCCCAGAGAATGGCTATATTTCTATAAATCCGCCGCTTACCAGAAGACGGATTGGTAGCCATAGCACTAGAACTACTCATCCTAATTTTCTAAGCAGGCTTGAATCTTTGCTTAGAGACACTGGGTTTCATGTCAAATTTGTAAACCCCTATCAATTCAAAACTAAAGGTGAAATGTTAGCGGAATGTGTTGATCAAGACGCAATTAGAAAAGCAGTTCCCCTAAGTGTTTCATGCAGTCATTGGCACAGAGAACATAAACAGTGTGGGCATTGTGTACCTTGCCTTATTCGAAGAGCGTCAGTTTTTCATGCTGGTTTTACACAAGATGCGCCATACAAGACAAAGCGGTTGAGAGATCTTATCAAAGAAAAAGATACTCGCGATGATCTCCAAGCGGTTCAAACTGCCATTATTAGATTGAAACAATCCGATAACTATCGTTCTTGGCTTCGAAGTTCAGGGCCAATACCACAAGAAAAAGATATACGAGAAAAATTAGAATCAACTATTAAGCGAGGATTGGCAGAGGTTGAATTATTTCTCCAAGCGGATAAATCGTCATGATGGATCTTCATTGCCACGTTGATTTATATCCAGATCATCAAGAGGTATTGAACGACATAAAAAGCAGTAATTATTACGTGCTATCAGTAACTACGGTGCCTTCAGCTTTTGAAGGTACTGTCCAGTTAACAAGTGGCATAAAACACTGTAAGACGGCCTTGGGGCTTCACCCTCAACTTGCTCATCTAAGAAAAAATGAATTAGCACTATTCGATAAGCTAGTTGATAGAACTAGATATATTGGAGAAATTGGACTGGATGGCTCAAAAGGTTACGCTGATTACTTTGATGATCAATTAGAGGTTTTCACGCATATTCTAAAAAAATGTGAAGGCTTTGATGACAAAATACTAACTATCCATAGTCTTAACGCGACTGGTGAAGTTCTTGAACAACTTAAGTTACATCCCAATGCTGGTACTTCTATTCTTCATTGGTTTTTAGGTACTAAGAAGCAAGTTCTAGAAGCCGTCGAGCTAGGCTGTTTCTTCTCTATTGGGCCAGCCATGCTAACTTCAGCCAGAGCTAAAAAAGTAATATCGTGGATACCTCAAGATAGAGTTCTACTCGAAACTGATGGACCTTTCGCCAAAGTGGCGGGGAATATTCTGTTTCCTTCAAGTGTTGGCACTGTTACTGAATATCTGGCTGAAATTTGGTGTAAAAATAAGGCTTTGATAATAGAAAAATTGTCAGTAAATCTTAGGTGTTTAACATCAGTCAAGTAACTAATTATACGTCACGTAATCTTATAACAATTTTATTCAGGTTTAATCGGTTTGTTTGAAGTATTTGTATTAGCTATAGCACTCAGTATGGACGCGTTTGCAGTATCCATAGGCTTAGGTTCTAAAAAAGTAGTAAATGCTGAAAAGCTCTTTATTAAAGCCGCTGCTTATTTTGGTTTTTTCCAAGGCTTTATGCCTCTTTTAGGCTATTACAGCGGTAAAGGTTTATCATCTTGGATTGAAGATTATGCACCTTGGATAGCTTTTATTTTGCTAGTATTTATCGGTGGCAAAATGATTTATGAGTCCCAATCTGAAGGAATTGAAGAAGATATTGCTAATGTTACTCATCGTGTGCTATTTGTTCTTGCTATTGCCACCAGTATTGATGCAATGGCGGCAGGTTATGCAATCACATTGCTTGAGGTAGATATAGCCGTAGCTTGCTTGATAATAGGCGTCACGACGTTTGCCTTTAGCTGGATTGGTGTGAATATCGGCGAAAGAAGTGGCGTATGGCTGGAATCTAAAGCTGAACTATTTGGTGGTTTAGTGTTAATCGCAATCGCATTTAAGATATTACTTGGTTGACACAGAACCACCGAATACTAGGCTACTTACCTGAGCAACATGCATTGCCTTCTTGAATAGGAGGACACTTAACTGTTCCATAAGAGCAATAAACGCAACAATCACCTTTTAACGGTTTAAGTAGTGCTTTACAGCTTTCGCATTCGTAATACCATTGGCAAGCGTTTGTAGGCATGGTTTCAACTTTGCTAAATCCACATTCAGGGCAAGTGATTTTAGATTCTAGTTCTATACCTTGCATACTGGTTCCTTAATGGGCTTAACAATATCTAAAATAGACATTACGACCATCCAAATGATCCCAAAGTAAAATAAGTAAGTGCTCCAGTCGTATTGCCATAAAGGATAAAGGGTCAGCAATACTGCAATTGGGCCAATGACACTTAAAACGCCTCTCAATGAATCTCGATGTTGATACCAATTATAGAAATTAACTAACAACGCTAGTGAAGCAAATAATGGCAATAAGGTGTTCACCGCTATCCCTTCAAAATGTGAAAGAAAACCTAACCCAAGAGCAGATGCCAATGAGCCGAGTGCAGGAAAACATGCTGTGCAGCTAAGGGCGGCTAGCCAAACGCCACCAGAACCTACTTTATCTAGAATTTTATTGATCATAACTATCTACCTCAATTTTTAAGGTAGTATAAACTCCGTACATAAGTACGGGGTCAATAGCTATTTAAGTGAATTTATTACCGGGCAGGATTGAGGGTCTTGATTGGCCTTGCAAGAATCTGTCATATCTTGAATTACTTTCTCTAATCGCTGTAAATCAGCAATTTTATTACGAATGAGATTAAGTTTTTGCAACCCCATCGACTCAATATCAGCGCAACTGTCACTTAGTGACATAAGCGATTCAATTTCTTTCAGCGTAAACCCTAATGCTTTAGCTTTCAGAATAAATTTGAGTTGACTGGTAAGGGCATCGCCATACATTCTGTAACCAGACTCTGGTTTTAAAGGTTGCTCTATCAGACCTTGGCGCTCATAGAAACGGATTGTTTCAACATTGATATCTAAATCTTTTGCCAGTTTTCCAATGGTTCTCATAAACATACTCTTTAGAAGCAGAAATATCATTATACAATTAATGCGGATTGCCTAAACTCAATTTTATTGCATGAACGGGGTCGCTAAGCGTCCTCTTTGTAGAATTAAGTTCACATATCCAGATCACTCTGACCGTCTCTTGTTCGCTCTTGCTGCCTGTCAGGTGAAGTCTAAGCCTAATCAACAAAACTGTAAGTTGAGATATGAGCTACTACATCTAATCTATTGTTTCGTTGAAACTAATTCAATAATTTCACCAGTAGACGTATCCACTCTTATTTCTGTATGTTGCCCTGAATGCTGAAGTTGATTTTGTAAATCGGCATTAATCAGTTTGAGCTTATCTATTTCTGCGTACATTTCACTCAACAACACTAATAACTTTGTATCTTTATTATCGATTTCCTTAGTGCCGATATTATTTTTTTGCTTTTCTTTAGCAAGCTTGCTTTTTAGTTCGGCTACCTTTGTTCTGAGTTGTTTTATTAAATTATCTTTATTTTTTTCTTCCCAAGTTAATTGAGCTTTTTCAATACTTTCTCGTAACTTTACCCATTTTTCTTCTTCTTTAGATAGATTCGCAATATTTCTTTTAGCTCTCGTTGCTACTGCATTTTTGGTTATCTTGCTGCCATCAGATTTCATCTCTTCAAAAGCACGTTTTATATCATCATATGCGCTACTCATGCTTGTTCTCCTTGGTTTGTATGCGCTTTGCCTTCATCTAATACATAGTCAGCTGCTGCTATATTATTTTTCCAGTGAATAGCAAATAGCTCGTAATCTTCTTGCTCTTCTGTGGTTGATGCTGCATATGCCTCTAGTTTCTGGGTCGCATCTTTTTTTATCACTTGCCAATTGACCTTGTGGCGTTTGGTAATGATTTTACTACCACAATACACACAGCCACTAGGGATTCCTGCTCCTTTTATCTTGCAAGCTTCTCCCGCAGTGCAGTACCCCGTAGGCAAGCCACGTATGTTTTTAATATTTTTGACGAGAAATTTTTTCAGTTCTTCAATTGAACTGAAATGGATCTGCTTAATCACAGTCGAATCTTTACTTTGACTATCAGTAATACCTATTATCAGATCTTTAGATGTTTTATTAATTTGCTCACCAGCACCACCTTTAAGTGATTGTGACTCGGCTTCATCTATTAACTCTTCTGCAACACGGTCAATTAAAATCTCATTAAACTCTTCAGTAGTTTTAATTAAAGTTGTTGAGGCCAAAAATGCTCTTCGAGTATAAACAAACGTCATTAGGCTGGTTAAATGTTTAAATTGATATCTAATATCATCAAGCTCACCTAATTTATTGGCAATGACAAAGTAGGCCAACGTATGTCGAAACATGTGAGCGGTTAATCTAAACGTATCGCCTTCTTCGTATGGGACACCTCTATTCTCTCCTCTAACTTCTTTGTAGTTAGATTCAAGGCGTTCAAGCTCTGCTATATCATCATCGTCTAGAGTTAAGTCAAAAAGCTCAATGTTTTCACTGTTTTTAACCTCAAATTTTGTGAATCGCCCAGCATCGCTAAAACTAACACTACAGCTACTATGTGAAACCCCGAAAAGACGGTTTCTTTCTAACCCTTCTTTCAAGTTGTGTGCTTGACTACTTGTTATATTGGCTCTGCATGAAGAAAGTACAGCTTTTGCCCTTTCTTGCATACCGAACACATATTTTTCGTAAATACCAACACACTCATGTACTTCAGCGTTTGAAAACCATTCCATCTCAACCTTACTGTTGTCGGTTTTGGTCATGATTGCCGTAATGTAATAAATATCATCTTTGTAATTGGCACAGCCAACCTTGCATGTAAGTACTTCGTTATATCTCATGCCTGTATAGGCCAAGATATTAATGTATGTGGCTAATTTTAAATCTTCTAATTCTTCGGATAATTGAATGAATTCCACTTCATCGGGTAAGTTTCTTACATGTTTTGCTATTAGCTCACCTGTACTAATTTTGGGCGGTGGTTCAACGGAGCCTTCATTTAAACTATCTATTAAGCGTGCATTTAATTCTAGCCATCGTTCTATCTTATCCTTAGAGTTTTCAACTATTTTTTCTGCAAACTTCAGAATTTTTTTCATTACTTTAGTAGGAATGACAGGGTGCGAATAAGTGACTGGTCTCGGATGGTGTAACTCGTTTAGTTGGTTAAGTACATCAATAAAAACACTACACACCTTAGGGCCAAAAAGACGAAAGCTGCGCTGCACGTCAAATAGTTTAGTAAATGAGTGTGATTGTCTGTAAATAGCTATTTTCCTGACTTCATATAAATAGTCTTTTATGAGATTCCTAATAACTAAGTCAGATTTGAACTCCAACTCATGAAATGAGTGATAACCTCTTTGTCTTAAGAAGGCTGCAAATAAATTTAGATACGTTACATCATTTTGAAGTGTAGAGATTTTTAGAGGTTTACCGCCTACAACATCACCATGTGTGAGTTTAATTAGTGAATAAATTCGAATTTGATATGCTAATTCATCAACACCTTTAAAATTCACATTTCTTTGCGTTTCTTCATAGCTTATCCAAGTGTCATCGCCAAAGTGAATAGTGCCATGTTTAGCAATATTCAATGCTCTGTTTTCCCACAAAGCAATCGAATTAAAAGCGCTAGTATCATCAACTTTAAAATCTTCTAACACCTGAACCAAAGGTTTTATAGTGATTTGACCTGTATGTGTTTTTACAACAGCGATATCAAGTAGTTTTGTTTTAGTTATCTCTTTGGTCATAGCAAACCTGTGTTTTTCCAATGAGGATGAATACCCTCTGTTCTCAATAGTTCTTTTCCATCAGTCACAGCTTGAGCATTAAGCTTGGCAATATCAGCTAATATTTCGTTAACCCTATTTTTCAACTGCTCTATGTTTTCCAGTTGCTCTGTTATAGAGTCAAATGTTGCGGCTGAGTTTTCCATATCAGCAACAACAAAATCCCGGTATGACAAAAGTTTCCAAACATGCAATGCGTCAGCAACACAGCGATAGAACGGACACCACAAGCATGCGTTAAAGTCGGCACATGCATGCTCGTTTGTATCTCGCTGGTCTAATAATTTCCTGTTTTGTGATTCGAATGCCACTACTGCGGATTTATCTTTTGAGTTAATGCATGTGCCATTCGGGACTTTTTTACCGTCTTCTGGTGGAGTCTGCAAAATGATTACTTTGTCGGTAACATCGCGAACAAAATAGTCTGCCATTGTTTTTGTCGCTCTGTTGATTGTCATTGCAACATCTTTGTTATCTTGCATTAAATAATGACGCAAGAACGTTTCATAAGAGTGCTTGCCAGCTTTTTGATACCACTTAAATTCTTTGGCAACTTTTCGGTAAATGTAGTTAAGCCCTGATTTTCTGATCTTTTGCGAATTAAATACGATATCACACCCAAGCTCAGTCAATATCCTATCTATAGTGGTCTTGAAACGTGATGCTGTTAATAATTGAATCTTTACTTCTCCAATACTATTTACTTTGGGAAAAACAAAAATTCTTTTTGATAGGTTCTCAATAGAAGGGCGGTAAATAGACGTAAGTTTAGTCGCAGCCTTAATATCAAATATTACTGGTTCGACAACGTCGCCGTATAAGACGCCTTCTTTTTCTAGATCTTCGGCTTTAATTTCAAATTTATGCCATTGTGTTTGATAATTAGCTCGGCGTTTAAATAAACGAAGAGCAGGAGTTTTACTTGAATGTAATGGCGTGTTAAAGAAAAATAAGTCGTCAGTATCAAGCTCTAGCGTAGGAGTTGAATTCCAACCAGTTTTCAATATGACTTTTGCTGCATAAAGTGTAACTTTGTCTTTAATTGTGAGTAAGGTCTCAGAAAGCCCTTTTTCTATGTAATATGCTAATTCTACTACTTCTCTATATGAGTAGAGCTTATCTTGATTCTGAGAGAGTTGCTCTTGATGTTGTGCAGTTAATTCGGTGTTGACCGGAAAGCTTTTAATAGTATCTAGACCATAAAACGATAGTAATTTGTCGATAGCGCTCTGATATTGATTACCAACAAAAACCGACAAATCGCCTTGTTTTGATTTTAGTTGAATTGCCTCTCTTATAGCCTTTAGTATCTCACAGTTATTTTCAACAAAAGCATGAACCCCATGATTGGCAATAAGCTTCATTTGTTCATCTGTTAATGATGATGCATTTTCTTTCAATGCTCTAGCCATACTACCTATGTAACCTTTGAGAGTGACGATGCCTATGCTCTCGCCATCAATTCGCTTTGTAAAAACTTTATGGTATTCGACTAGGTTTTGATAAAATTTATAGGCATTGTCATATACCCACTCATGCTTCTGCCATTCGGTAGTGTCACTTTCTTTAAGGTAATAGCCCAATGAGTAGGGTAATAAACTTTCCTTTGCGATTTTTTCACCCGTAACAAAGTGGTAAAGGTCCAATGCAGCGTTTAGTAGCAGTAAAAACTGCTGGTTATTTTGAGTTTCTTCTTGGTAATGCTTATAAAGGTATTTAAATCCCTGAAGGCCATTTTCTGCAAACCCTTGAATTCCACGCTCACTAAGCAGCTTAATTATTGGTGATGCTACGCTACCAGCACTATTCAACCACCTTGGAAATGATAAAGTTGAGGATCTAACTCTTGTTGTATTAGCTTCCGAAGCGCTTGCTATCTGATTTTTCAAAAAAGCATCAACTTCATTGCCAAATTTGGATGATATGCTTTGTGCATACCCTATCACTTCGGCTTCAGTTTTAAATTGATTGACTCTAGCTTTACCCCACACATCGGGTAGTATAAATTTTAAAAAAGTACGGAAGTTGTGATTGCATATAAATGATGAAACGAATTCCCTATCCTTTAATGTTGCCAATAATGGCAGTTTGACGCGTTCAGTATTCTTAAAAGTATCATGTAGACAAATATTTATAATAGCAGTCGCAGTTTTGAGGATGTTGTCTCTAATAGAAGAATCTTTGAGGCTTAATTCTGGAAGGACGAGATAGTCCAGATATTTTTTTAGTAATTTACGAGTCTCTTTTACTTGATGGAATTCAAGTTCGAATAATTTAGTTATGTCGATTGAAGTAGCCCCATTTACTAGCCTAAAAGGAGCGTTGATAGCGTTATCATAAAAATGAAACTTAGCTATGTTTTCTAAAGCTTCTTCTATACGAGTAGCATAACTAGGTAGCTTGACATCATTTATTTCATTAATGCAAAAGTATTCCAGTTCTTGCCAAATTTCAAAGTCTGATAGAGCATTTAATCCCGAAGTTTGAATTGATGTCGCAGTATCTGCACTAACCTTATTAAGGGCTAGAGGAAGAATGTGCTGTAAACTGACACAAGCATTCCGCAAGCGACTCATTGAAATAGCAGTGTCGTCACCTGTGCTAATATTGCTTTCTTTGTCATATGCCCTGTTAAATAAAACGTCTAACTGTTCGGCTAGAACAATTGAATGAGGTTTAAATCTAGCAGGAATACGATTGGACTTCCGCGTTTTAACTTGCTGTAGCATCTTCAGCCTCACGCATAAGCAATTCGTTAACATCACCGTAGATATCTTTTACCCACTCTGACATCGCTCCGTATGCATCCACTGATACACTTTTGGCAAAGTCGATGTAACGTTTGGTTGTTTTAAAGCTTTCGTGACTCATCAAAGTCATTAGTGTTTGTCGGATGGAACTTTCTGATTCACCTTTGTCAATTAGGTATTTAGCGACATAAGTAGCAAAGGTAGCGCGTAAGTCATGGAATGTGCGTAATAGTATTTCTAATCCCTGCTTCCTTTGTTCTTTTCTAACTATGGAAATAGTATTCCCCGGTGTATCTTCGCTTATCCGCGATCCTGAACTATTCATAAACAAAGGAAGCGGATGTTCGCTATTGTCCATACCATGATTAGTCTCATGTTTGGTACGTCGCTTCATATTTTGAATTGTCAAAGTGTGATTGTACAAAAGCTTCATTAGAACTCGCGCTATTGTTAATCTCACTGGCTTATGTCCTTTTCGTACAATGTTCAATTTTGGAATACGTTTCTCGTTTTCTTTTTCATCAGGGTTAAAGAGGTCTTTCTGGTCGATGGCCGAAATTTCAAAAGATCGAAGTCCACCTAACAAGGCACACTGCAAATAAAGTTTATAAGTCTCTTTTTGAGCTGTATTCGTCTCCAGTAACTGTTTAAGTTCTTTTGGAGAATATGGTTGTAGACCTTTGTCTGGTGAGTCTTCTTTTTGTTTCAATGTATTTGGAATGCTCAAATTACTGACCCATTTCCATAAGCCCCCAGAACGATTGTTGCTGGTAGGTAATTGAAACAACGAACTGACACCTGATTTAGCTTTCGATTTAATACGTACCTGTTTGTATTCAAGTGAGAAGGGGAGGCTATCTATAGCTCCGCGCTTATGGCTCCATATATAGAATGCTTTAACAGCTCTAATTCGTTCTTGAGCGCTGTTAAAGCTTATGCGTTTAGACTTATCTTTGGTTTCGACTCTTTCACATAAATGTTTGTGATATCTCCACACAGGTAACCTAGAAATATCATCATCTACAGATTGTTTTGAAAGTGGTGCAGCTATTACTTCAAAATAGGATGCATCATCTTTATCCAACCAATCTAAGAAAGCTTTTAAGTGCTTAGCTATACTGCGAACAGACTTAACATCTAATGGCTTTCCCGGTTGGCTGGCATGATAAGCGTCACTAAAAGCCTCATTGTCTATTTGATTCTTTTTGAGACTGAAATGACCTTCAAAGCGGTGCATTAAAAATAAGTTCATTTCTTGGCATTCGGTGAAGCGAGTCGGGTGATATAGCACTGGAAAATTAGGTTCTATTTTATCGTGCCTATATGAGTGAGTTCTGATGCCTTTTTCAGTCTTAATAGGTTGCCCTGATTTATCGAGGTGAAAAGACATTCCTTTTCCAAAGTTGACTGATGTTTTAATTATTTTAGTTTTTGTTGTATTTCGAAGTATCATTTTCGTTCACCTTTGATTCTTAGCTAGAGTATGTGTGTAAAAACTTTTTTGTTCAAGTTTATTGAGGGTATGATAGTATTATATCAATTCGGGGGTGATTTTAGATGAAAGTCAAAACTTAACGGCCTCGCAGCTGAAAACCATTATTACCCGTTGTGGCGAGGGCACAAAGCTGATTTGCTCTGGTAACCTTGCGCAAATTGACAGTAATTACCTAACCCCAGTTACTTCTGGTTTGACGTATATTGTGGAGCGCTTCAAAGATTTTGAGGGCAGCGCCACGGTGAATTTAAATGGTGTAGTAAGAAGTCGATTAGCATCGTTTGCGGAGGAAAATTTATAACTTGCACCGATCCACTTGGCTCGATAACCTAACTTGCAAAATTAGCGCCAAGCATCGGATTGTAAATTGAACTTTCTACCTTTAAAACATTACTACCGTTCACTGGCAGTGGCACTTATTGTGCCATTGTTAGTGGCTTTTCTATTGTGCTTACATTTGTACAATATTAAGGTAGAGCGTGCTGTTGCTAAACATGAGGCTGATTTTGCCAATCTAGCAGCGCAAGTTGAGCATGCTATGAATGGTGCTAATGGCTTGGTTGCTACGCTTTTTTCCCAATATGAACAACCACTTTCTTATCAATTTGAGCAACAATGGCTTCAAGATATTAATCAGCAAGATGATTATTACTACCGAAAAATTCCCGACGGTGGTGGTGAAATTGTCGGGCAGGGCAAATTTTCTTCCACGGCGAATGCAATTGCACAATGGCAGCAAGTGATTGCGCTGGGGCCTGCTTTTAATACAGCATTATCGTTAATTCAATCTTTAGCTGCGGTTGCTTACGTTAATGAACAAGGCTTTGCTTATATCAAACGCCGCCATGACGGGGATAGCTTAATGTTAACCCAAGTGCTTGATGGTCACCTGCGTCCTGCATTTACTGATAACTCGCTAACCTCGAGCGCGATTATTGAGATTGCGGGAAAAAACTATTTTTCGATTGGCCATGCGCGTGAGCAAGGCAGTGAAGATTACATTATGTTGATTTATGACTTGGCCGCCTTTTCAAATTGGTTGCAAAAAATATCTCCTAGCAGTGGTGAATATATATTTTTAAATGATCAGCAAAAGGTCATTGCTAGTTCGCGAAATGAGATTAAAAAAGGAGTGCCACTGACAGAGTATTGGCCTTTGGCAAGCATTACCAATAAGCCAGTTAAAGGGGACGCTAGGTTTGGCAATCTCACTCTTTTACAAGCGCAAAAACAACTCCCCATTTATGTTGGTTACTTTGTGTCGCACTCCGAATTAGTATCACCAATAGTGACAGAGGTAGTCATTGAAGTTGTTTTTTTAAGCGTGTTTTTAGTGATGATGTTCACGACTTTAATTTGGTTGAGTCAGCGCATTTTTGTAAAACCTATGACCTACTTAATGGCGTATCTTGAACAAAATGAGGTGGACTATAAGGCTCCCTCAAATTATCAAATACCAGCTAACTGGCAGCCATGGTTTAGCCGGATAAAATGGGTACTTAATAAAAATCAGCAGCTTGTTGATTCTTTACAACAAGCTAACAGCGAACTCGATGACCAAGTTAAAATTAAAACCCGTGAATTAGCACGCAGTTATGAAGCTAAAGAGCGACATTTAGCCTTGCTCAATACCATGCTAAATAGTGTGCCTGATTTAATTTACTTTAAAAATATTGATGGTTCATTTTTAGGTTGCAACCGTGCTTATGAGCAATACATTGGGGTTGAACAAGGGCAGTTAGTTGGTCAGCAGTTATGTGATATTAGTGATGATAATGGTCAAATTAGCGAGCTGGAACAACAAGTATTAACAACCAAAACGAAAGCAGAGCAGCGCCTTGAAACCCAACTACAAACATTTCAATTAACCATAGCGCCATTTTATAACGAGCAAAATCAATTATTGGGCTCGATGGGAATTGGCCGCGACATCACAGCTCAACAGGATGCACTGTTGGCATTAAAAGCCTCTGAGTCTAAATTTCGCAGTGCCATTGAATATGCCGCTAATGGGGTGATTTTATTGTCACTTGAGCATACCGTATTACAGCTTAATAGGACGGCTCGTAAGATTTTTGATATTGATAAAGCAGCGCCCAATTTATTATTAGCACAGTTATTCCCGCAGCAGCAATGGCAAGAAATAGCATCGCTATTAGCTTTATTATTGACTGAGAAAAAGAAAGTGTATCACCTTACATTAGGCCAAGAAGAGCTTAATCTTTGGTGGCAGTTGAGTGTTTCTTTAGTGTGGGATGAGCAGCAAGCGCCTTATTATTATGTTATTCATATTCAAGATGTCAGTGCATTAACACAAGCCAAGCAAGATGCAGAGCGAGCAACCGAGGCAAAAAGTCGCTTTATTGCGAATTTAAGCCATGAAATTCGCACACCACTTAATGCGGTGACCGGCTTGATTGATATGGTTGCCCAACAAGGCCTAACAACGCAGCAGCAACAGCATGCAGCGCAAGCAAAAAGTGCTGCACAAAGTTTATTAGCTATGCTTAATCGGATGCTTGATTTTGCGCGAAGCGAGAATAATCAACTACAACTCGACTTGGTTAACTTTGAGTTAGTCGCGCTGGTAGATAGCTGTGAGAGTGTGTTAATTGGACTTTGCCAGCAAAAAGGTCTCACTTTTAATATTGAGGTCGACCCGTTAATTGCGCCTCAACTGGTGGGTGATTATATTCGCTTGCAACAAGTGTTAGGTAACTTACTGACTAATGCGGTGAAATTTACCGAACATGGCACTATCACACTTAAAATAACCGCGCATGATATAACTCAAGCGCAGCAAACACTGTGTTTTACAGTGCGAGATACTGGCGTAGGCATTGATAAAGCCGATCAAAGTCGATTATTTGACGCATTTACCCAAGGTGATGAATCGCTCACCCGTACTCATCAAGGTGTCGGTTTAGGCCTTGCCATTGTAAAACATGAAGTGGCGTTAATGGGCTCAGAAATTAACGTAGTGAGTGATAAAGGCCAAGGCAGTGAGTTTTTCTTTACAATCACGTTTACTATTGAGCAGCAATCAGCCCTGCCCAATTGGCACAATACATTGGTAATACATTCTGAGCGGGGGATTAATTTACCTGAGGCGTTGCGGCCACTACAGCAGCTACGTTTTTGTATGTTATCTGAACTAACCGACACGACTGAGCTTGCGGAACCACAGCGAATTATTGCTAATGATATTGATGTGGTTAGTATTATTGAGCGGCCTAATATAAAAGCTGCGCTGATGAAAAATAACACTCAGCTCTATGTTGTTAAAAATGATGCGCACATCGTGCTGCCCATTTTTAATAACCTGCAAATTATCAGTATTAAAAGTTCCGCCCTAGTACAACGATTACAGCAGCTCAAACCACTCAATGAATGCTATAAGCTTGATACTGCAACGACAGTGCCTATGCTTAATGTTGCCGGGTTGCTAGTGTTAGTGATTGATGATAATCAACTGAACTTAGATATTATTAGCAATATTTTAAACCAAGCAAATATTAATGTTATGACTGCAAATTCGGCGATGGCAGGGATTGATTTAGTAGCACAAGTAAAGCCGGATCTGGTTTTGATGGATATTCAGATGCCAGAAGTTGATGGCTTACAAGCAACGGCTTTACTGCGACAACAGTATACTCAACAACAATTACCTATTTTTGCGCTTACTGCACACAGTGAATTGGCCGATGAGCAACGCTCATTTGCAGCTGGGATGAACAAGCATCTCACCAAACCTGTTATTGCTGCGACTTTATTAAATGCAATCAATGAGCTGAAAGTAACCCAAGTTGCATTTTTTGATCGTTCTTTTATGTTAGCGCAATTCTCGGGCGATAATGGCTTGCTACAGGTTATGTTAGATAAGTTTGCACAGTTGTGTGCTAGTCATATGCAGCAATTGCAAGTTTCGACTAAGATTAATGACTTAAAACGATTAGTGCACACTATTAAAGGTGTGTCAGGAAATCTTGGGTTTAATCGCCTCTGTGCTGTCGCACAGCAATTAGAAGGTAAACTGCGAGAATCGCAAGACGTTGAGCAATTAGAGCTGAACCAGCTGCTGTTCGAATTAGCACAGGTAAATAGATACATTCAAATACAAGGCTCAGTAAATGTTGAAGAAAGCCAAAATACTGATCGTTGATGATGACCCAATAAACCGATTAGTGTTAGAGAAAACACTAGCAAATGATCACGAGATATTTTTAGTCGAAAGCGGTGAACAAGCCCTGACATTTATTCAATCAACTCAGGTTGATTTAATTATTCTTGATATTGTGATGCCGGGTATTGATGGTTATGAAGTATTAGTTCGATTAAAAGAAAACCCAACTACGCAAGCTATCCCTGTCATTTTTATTTCAGCGAATACCAGCCATGATGATGAAGCGAAAGGATTTGAATTAGGTGCCATGGATTATATTGCTAAGCCATTTAGTACGGCAATAGTTCGTGCTCGGGTACGTAATCAATTACTGATCAAGCAAAAAAATGATTTGCTTGAAGTACTAGCCTCAATTGATGGGCTGACAGAGATCCCTAATCGTCGTTATCTAGACGAAAATTTATCACGGGAATGGCGTCGAAGCCAGCGTACTGGCACGCCATTATCGGTATTGTTAATGGATATAGATCACTTCAAACGTTATAACGATTGTTATGGTCATCGTGCTGGAGATGATTGTCTCAAACGTGTGGCACATGCATTGGTTGCTGCATGTGAGCGTGGCAGCGACTTTGTTGCACGTTATGGTGGTGAAGAGTTTGCCGCTGTATTACCAAATACCAACCAACAAGATGCATGGCAGTGTGCAAATAAACTCAGAGATGCCGTAAATGCTCTCAATATCCCGCATAAAACGTCACTAAATGCCGATCATGTTACCATCAGTATAGGCGTTGCCACTACCGAGTTTGGTCAAGTGTATGCTGAACACACGCTGCTTGAGGAGGCTGATCTCGCTTTATATGAAGCTAAAGCTACTGGGCGCGATAAAATTGTGGCCCGTGTTATTGCTGCAAGTGTGTAGTACAAATAAGAGTGGATGATGATCCACTCTTATTATATTGATGGTCTAGATTGCGCTTAGTGAATTATAAATACTGTCACCCACACCAATTAGCTTATTATTTTTAAACACCATTGGCGTACATTCATCTTTAGTTGTTTTACCATCTGAGTGAATGCTGTGAGTGGCATAAAATAGCACTTGGTACACATCGTTTTCTTTTTTTAATAACTCTGTAAAGTCAGGTGTTTTTAATTGCTTTAATACACTTTGATAACTAGTATCTAACGCTAAGGCAGCGATGCTTTCACGATTAGATTGATGGCGCTTTTCCCAGCTTGAATAGTTATCTCCAGCCCAATGTGTTTCTGCTTCACCGTCTGATACGGCAATCACGCAACCGGTTAGAAGAGGGGCAGTAAGCGCGGCGATTAAAAGTACTTTTTTCATTATTTTATCCTGATGCTAAATATTGATTATTAATTTGTTTAGTATTAGCAAAGAATCTGCCAATATTTTATATACTTTAAAATCAATGATTTAGTTTTATTTTTTTGCGGTGGCTCATTGTATTTAACCACCTTGGATAGTGCTAAAAGCTAAAACTTAGTTTATTACACCAATCGGTTTAAACTTTTGCCTTGGCTAAATGCACTGATATTTAAGCTCACTTGTTTAACCAAACGAATGATTGACTCCTCACTTGCCCACGCAATATGCGGGGTCAAAATTAAGTTGTCGCCACGATAAACGGCTAACGGATTATCATCTGCCGCAGGCTCTTTGGTTAACACATCAAATCCAGCCCCTGCTATTTGTTTATTAGTTAATGCCTGCGCTAACTGTGCTTCGTTAACAATCCCACCACGGGCAGTGTTAATTAAAATGGCGCTTGGTTTCATCATTGCCAGTTCTTCGCTGCCAATTAGATCGCGGCTTTCATCCGTTAATGGGCAGTGAACACTAATAATATCGGCACGCTTAATTGCTTGAAAAAACTCCGTGCGGCCTTCTCTAGGACTATCACCTTTACGCTCACTAATGATCACATTAGCACCAAACGCTTTTGCAACATCAGCAACCGCTTTGCCAAGTGAGCCATAACCGATAATTGCTAAGGTTTTACCGCCAATATCATTAAAGCGATAATCCAGGCGGCAAAACATCTCGCTTTGTTGCCATAAGCCTTGTTGGCAGTCAGCAATATAGCGATGGGTATTGCCGAGTAAGTTAGTGATCAAAGCAAAGGTGTGCTGCACAACCGAAGAAGTTGAATAGCCTGCAACATTGGTAACGGCTATGCCATATTCTTTAGCTGCGACTAAATCAACATTGTTAGTGCCAGTAGCGGCAACACAAATGAGCTTTAATTCTGGGAGTTTTACCAGTGTTTCGCGATTAAGTACCACTTTATTGGTGATCAACACATCAGCACCAGCACTGTGAGCTAATACTTGCTCTGGACTGGTGAGCTGGTAGCTGGTGAAATTGCCAAGTGCTTGCAAAGGCTCAAGTGATGTGCCTGCTAATGTGGCAGTATCGAGAAGGGTAATATTCATGCGCTGTCCTTATTAAAGAAAATAATTTTAATGCTTGACCTTGGTGTGTACTCTAAGGTTTATACTTGGCATCAGTGGATAATACACTCATTGGAGACACAGATGAAAATAGGTGAGTTTGCTAATCAGTTAGGTGTCTCTACAGATACCCTAAGATACTATGAAAAACATAATTTGTTAACGCCATCGAGTCGAACCGGGGCTGGTTATCGCGATTATGGTGAAGCTGCATTAAAGCAAATGGAGTTTATTTTACGTGCTAAAAATGTTGGCTTTAGTTTGGCTGAGATCAAAGAGTTGCTGCAAATTAAATTTAAAAAGCACCAACATTCATGCCATGAAGTAAAAAACTTAACAATACAAAAGCGTGACTTAGTCGCAGAGCGCATTGCTGAATTAACACGTTTTCATCAATCATTATCGGTACTTGCTGACAAATGTTGTGGCGGACAAGAGCCCGCAGATAACTGTTCAATATTAACCACTTTGGAGGACATCGATGGACTTACTCAATAATTTTTGGCAGTTATTTTTATTATCTGCCCCTTGGTTAATGCTTGGTTTACTTATTGCTGGGTTATTAAATGTGTATTTACCGGCAAATTTTTTAAATAAGCATTTAGGTAAAGAAGGTTTTTGGACCACAGTGAAAGCCGCTTTAATTGGCGCACCAATGCCGCTGTGTTCATGTGGTGTTATTCCTGCGGCGATTGGCTTAAGACGTGCTGGTGCTTCAAAAAGTGCTACCACTGCGTTTTTAGTTTCGACCCCTGAAACAGGGGTTGATTCGGTGTCAGTGTCGTATGTGTTATTAGGTCCATTTATGGCGATTATTCGTCCGATTGCCGCTATTTGTAGTGCCATCGTTGCGGGTGTGTTAGTCGGGCGTGATACTGAGAAACCGCAAGCAAAATCGACGACGGGATCTGAAGCTAAAACCAGCTGTTGCGCTCCTAAATCAGCGGAACCAGAAGCTAAAACCAGCTGCTGCGCTCCTAAACCAGCAGCGCCTGAAGCTAAAACTAGTTGTTGCGCTCCTAAACCAGCAGGACCAGAAGCTAAAACCAGTTGTTGCGCTCCTAAACCGGCAGAACCAGAAGCTAAAACCAGCTGTTGCGCTCCTAAATCAGCAGCGCCTGAAGTTAAAACCAGCTGTTGCGCTCCTAAACCAGCAGCGCCTGAAGCTAAAACCAGTTGCTGCGATACACCAAGCGCAGCATCACAAAGCCAATGGCAAAAGATGCAACAAGCAGTGAGCTTTAGCTGTAATAAACTGCTATCAGATACCATGGTGTGGTTAATGATTGGTTTATTCTTTGCTGCATTAGTACAAACCTATGTGCCAGAGTCATTTTTAACGCAGTGGGGCAGCGGTATTTTTGCCATGCTAGTGGTGATATTGATCAGTATTCCAATGTATATTTGTGCCACTGCATCTACGCCAATTGCAGCAGGCTTATTATTGAGTGGGGTATCTCCGGGGGCGGTGTTAGTGTTTATGCTGGCGGGACCGGCAACGAATATCGCTACACTAGGTGTAGTGGCTAATGAGCTTGGTAAGCGTGCCGTGGCCGCCTATTTAACTGGGGTTATTGGTGTTGCGTTAATATTTGGTTTTTTAACTGATTATTTAGTGACTGAGTTTGGTTTTGTAGTCACCCCATTACTCGGTGAAGAGCATGAAGTACTGCCACATTGGTTAAGCTTTATCTGCGGAGTCATTTTAATTGCACTTATGCTGCGTTTAGTGGCGAAAGCGTGGCAAGTAAAGCGAAAAGTAACTGGTAAGAGCATTGCTTAATTAAGTGTTCTATAAGTACTTTTAAGAGCACTTATCAGGTTGAACTAAAGTGCAATAGTGTGACTTAGTTCGCATTTTAGTTTGCCTGAGTTATAATCGAGAGCATAATATAAACGGTACGTATTTTACGTGCCGTTTTTTTAACTTTATAGATGCAGTAATGAGTGAATTAGTGGATAAGTACGCCGATATTAGACCTTACAACGACGACGAAGTAGCTGCCTCAGTTGCTCGTTTGATTGCTGATAACGCATTTATTGATGTATTAGCAAAATATAACTTGCCGCGCTTTATATCCTCGGTACCATTTTTGGCGCGTTTTTTAGTTCGCCGGCAATTACAAAAAAAATGGGGCGGTGTTAATTCTGTTGAACAAGTGCAGCAGGAAGTTGCGAAATATTTAGCTTTATTGGTTAAGCGCACTACCTCAGAAGTTACTTTTTCTGGTTTAGATCAACTGGATCCCAAACAAGCCTATTTGTTTATCTCCAACCATCGCGATATCGTGCTTGATCCCGCATTAGTGAATTGGGGGTTATTTAGCCATAAGATGAAAACAGTACGTATCGCCATCGGTGATAATTTGCTGCAAATTCCTTATATTACAGAGCTAATGCGTCTTAATAAAAGCTTTATTGTCAAGCGCTCAGCCAAAGCGCCGAAAGAAATGCTCAAAGCCCTATCGCAACTTTCAGCGTATATTTATGATTCACTTGCTGGTGGCGATTCAATCTGGATTGCGCAAAAAGAAGGCCGTGCAAAAGATGGCTTTGATCAAACTGATCCGGCGTTACTAAAAATGTTGCAATTAAATGGCCGTAAGCAAAAGAAAGAATTTTCTGAATATATACGTGAGCTAAAAATTGTACCAGTATCAATCTCTTATCAATATGAGCCTTGTGCTATTGCGAAAGCGAAAGAGCTGTATCATAAGCACCACCACGGCCAGTATGTGAAGTCTGCCGGTGAAGATATTGCCAGTATTGTTGAAGGCTTTAGTACCGCCAAAGGGCATGTTCATTTAGCGTTTGGACAACCAATTACAGCGGGCTGTGAATCACCTGAGCAGTTAGCAAAAACCATCGATGAACAAATTATTGATTCGTTCTTTTTGCACCCAGGCAATTATATTGCTGGAGGTTGCAAACAAGCCGTAATCGATACAGCTGACGCGCAGGCATTTGAGCAACGCATGGCCCGCGTACCTGATGAGTTAAAGTCATTAGTGTTAGCTATGTACGCAAAGCCTTTTCATCGTAAAGCTGAGTTTAATTGTAGCGAACACCAGCAATAAGAAAGTTGCACAGTTTCAAAAAACCGTAATTAAGTTACGGTTTTTTTTCGTTTAAAAAACGGGCTATACTCAAAGTACTCGTTATTAACTGATGATGGCTATGCAACAAATTGAAATTTTTGAAATTCCAAGTCCTTGCAAAGGCATTTGCGAGGTAAATAATCGAGGCTACTGCAAAGGCTGTTATCGCAGTCGTGAAGAGCGCTTTGGTTGGAATTCATTTTCAAATGCAGAAAAAAAGCACGTGATCAGTTTATGCCAACAACGTTATAAACGTTACTTACAAAAGCGCAAAGCGCTTACTGAACAGCCCGCTTCACCTAAGCAGGGGGATTTTGGTTTTTAATCAAGCTTATGTTTAGCCCTGAGTAACCGGATAGTGCCGTTTTCATTGAGTTTATGTAGTTGCTCTTCAAGCTTAGGTATTAACGCACTATGGCGAGCATGCAAAAAATGAAAACTCTTGATTGGTGCCAGTACTTCAATTTGAAATTGATTAACATCAAACTGAGGGTGTTTAGTCGATAATAAAAAGTCGAGTAATAATACCCCTTGTACTTTTTGTTGGGTGAGTAAATTTAGCTGGGCGGTCACGCTTTTCACTTTAATAACATCGCCAATAAAGGGGTGTTCATCTAGGTAACTTTGTGCAGCTGGGTAGCCAACTTGAATGGCGATACTGTTAATTTGTTCAAATCGACATTGTTGACAGTTTTTTAATAGTACAAGGTTAAATTCAAACAGTGGAAAGTTAACCGCATGTAGATTTGTATAGCGTTGGCTGATAGTTGAAACGCGCCCTAGTTGACCATCCAGGGTGCCATTATTGGCTGCTGATAAAGCACTTTGGTGATTAAAGTCAATAATATGCACATCATAACCAAGTTCGTTATATGCAAGGGTCATCAACTCAATAACATAGCGGGCTTGTGGAGTATCAGCGGGGCGATTAAATAGCATATGTTGGGTTTTCGCTATAGTACAAAGCGGCGCTAGTAAACAGCATAGCATTATGCATTGAAGAAGATATTTAATCACAATGTATCCATATTAGGACGAAAAACGCCACCAATCTACGTTTAAAAGCTAAAAAGCGCGAGTTTCACTCCGAGCCTTTTGCTAATTTTGTTATACTCTGAGCATTAATATGATTAGTAATAGCAGGTAATTTATGTCGTTTAATTTATGCTTACTACCGCGTGAACAAAAATATCAAATACAACTAGATTATGAAGCGTCGTTTTGGGCGTATCAAATTAAGCGCGGCAAGAGTACGCGTGAGCAAATATACAATACCATTCATAGCCGTCCAGTGGCTGAGCAAATGTTTTTGAAACAGCAGTTTGAGCAATATTTAGCAACGATGCAAAGCTAATGAACACACTGCGTTTTGAGCGTTTAGAGGCGATTAAAACACCCTTAGTTAATAAGTTTTACAGTCAACATAAAGCCCGTGGCCGAGCAATCAAACATGATCAAGTATGGGTTGCTTACCATGACTTTATTATTGTTGCGGCATGTAGAATACAAAATCGCAGTGATTATTTATTTTTATCTACCGTGTTAGTTGCACCAACTTGGCGTCGTCAAGGGCTTGCAAAACAACTACTAAAGCATGCCTTATCTAATCAAAACTCACTCGTTTATACGTTTGCTTACACTGAGTTAGCTGATTTTTATAAATCAATCGGGTTTAACTTTGTGCTAACATTACCATCACCTTTGGATACACTGTTTGCTGTTTACCAGCAACGAAATATAGTCGCTATGCAGTATTAATTTGTTCAAACAAAGACGTGGAAATTTAAATGGGTAAATGGTTTAAAGCTTGTATTTTCTTTTGGTTAGCCGCATCTGTTGTTGCTAGTCAAGTTGCTATTGCGCAGGTAAAACGTTTATCGCCTAGTGAAGGTTTATCACAAAGCTATGTAAGTACCATGTTAATAGATAATAGTGGTTATCTATGGTTGGCGACGGAAGGAGGCTTAAATCGTTACGATGGTTATCAAGTAGTCCATGTAGCAGGGCCTAATGGCGAGCTAAATGAAGCGATTATTGATGTTATTTATCAAGATCCAGCAGGTTATATTTGGATTGCTTCATTAGTTGCTGGACTGTTTCGTTATGATCCAAGTACCGATAGTTACCAACAATTTTTATCAAAACCCACCAGTGAAGAACAAATCTTAAGTCAGTCTGTATTTAGTATGGTTGCAACGGATGAGGAATCATTATGGATTGGCCGTGGTTGGGATTTTGCTCGTCTTGATTTAGCCACGGGCCAAATTGAAACTATTTTTGAATTACCAGAGCGCACTCGTAATAGCGTGATACGCGATTTATTACATTACCAAGGTTATATCTTTATTGCCGCCAGTACTGGCGCATATGTCTATCATATAGCAACAGGGCAATACCGAAAATTAGAGCATTTAAGCACCGAGCCAGACCATATATATCAAAATTATATCAAGTCGTTTGCAATAGGCGAAAATGAGCAACTGTTAGTGGGTGCCGTACGTGGTTTATATCAAGTTGATATTAGTGATTTACCGAGTATGTTTGAGCGCCCTGATATTCCTTTTAAAAATAAAACCATACTGAACGATCTGAATATTTGGAAAATAATCAATGACCATGGAGTGGTTGATTTAGGCACCGATAAAGGTTTATTTAGTCTCGATTTGAATACCGGTGAGCTGACTAAAAATAATCGAGTAAAAGAAAGTAAATACTCACTAGTAGATCCCAGCATTATCGATATCGTCAAAGATAAAAACGGTGCTATGTGGACCGCCACTAAAAGTGATGGCGCATTTTATTTGCCCTATGAAAATTATCATTTTGAAAATGTGAATGCCAGTATGCTTTCTGGTGATGGTTTGTCGCACCCTTCAATTTGGGGGATAACCGAGTATGAAGATAAACTCTGGTTAGCAACTCATAATGGCTTAACTGCGGTTGATTTAAAAACTAATCAGGGGCAAGTGTTTTTAAAAGATTATCAAGCTGATTTATTTACCACTGAATTTAATATCTACGAGATAACCCCTTACAAAAATAAACTGTGGCTGCGCACTAATCGCGGCATGTTCAGCTTTGATCCTCAAAGCCATGAAATTTTTCCAGCGAAAACGGCCGATCTTAATCAGCAACATTTAATAACTGGTTGGGTACATGGCTCTATGTTGATGCCTAATGGAGACTTGTTTTATGTTCATTCCGATCATGGCATATTTGTTTATAATATTGATAGCCAAAAAATAACCCCTTTAGGCGGTGAATTTGAAAGCTTTGAACCGTTTTTAGCGTATGGTTTCTTGCCGCCATTATCTAGCAAACTCGACTCACCGCTGTTTTATAATGCCGGGGTGCTTTATCAGGTCGATCCAAATACATTTGCTTTGACAAACATTTATACCGTTCCAGAACAGCATGAAAACGTTGCGGTTAACGTGATGTCTTATATTATTGATAATAACAATGTGCTGTGGATCAGCTTATCCAACTTTGGTTTAATTGGCCTCGATGCAACGAGCTATAAATTACTTTATACCATCGACTTAGATAAAAATAAGCTCGGCACTTTAATGTACGATATGGTGCTAGATGATACTGGCATGATCTGGATGAGCAGCCACAAAGGGATTTGGCGACTCAATCCAGAGAATAAGCACTTTCAACAATTTACTACATCAGAAGGGTTGGGCTCTACTGAGTTTAATAGTGGTGCATTTACACGGTTAAAAACCGGGCAAATAGTGTATGGCACGTTGAAGGGGTTTAGTTACTTTTACCCAAATGATAATCATCCCAAGCATGGTTTAATTGACCACGTTAATATCACCAGTATCGATTTAATGTCTCGTGAATTGTCTACGGATCTTAAGCAACCGATAAAAAAAATCATCTTAGAACATGATGATATTGGCCTCGACGTGGCTTTTTCAGCGATGGCATTTAACTATCAAGAACGTATTATTTATGAATATCAACTCTCTGATGGGCAAAAATCTTATACCCGTAATAATAATCGGGTGTTATTTCCAAAACTTAACCCAGGTCAGTATCAATTAAAAATTTGGGCTAAAGACCCACTTACAGGTGATTATACAAAACCAGCAGTACTGGATATTGTGGTTAAGTATCCATTATGGCGAGCGCCTCAATTTATAGCGCTATATGCGTTAGTGTTTTTTGTCTTAATTGCCAGTTGGGTCATGCGTCGTAACCGGATACAGCAATTGTTATTAGCTGCACATAAAGAAAGCCAAGAAAGTGAAGCGCGTTTAAAATTAGCGTTAGAGGGCAGCCGTTCAGGAGTGTGGGACTGGCAAGCAACAAGTCCAATTATTTATCAACCGCGGCTTAAAAATGAATTAGGTTATGATGTTGAAACCGTTAATCTGGATGACTATTTAGCAAAAATTCACCCTAAAGATAAACAAAACTTCCGCATTGAATGGTTAGAGTTTTTATCCACCGAAAAGGGCTATTTTAATTGCACTTATCGATTACGGCATCAATCAGGGCACTGGCGCTGGTATAAAGACTTTGGCAAAGTGGTGGCTTGGCAAGGGAATACTCCTGACAAAGTTGCAGGCACTTACACCAATATGACGCGTGAATTAGTGTTTGAAGAGCATGCGCGTTTATTTGGTGCTGCATTTGAGCAAACTCGCGATTGGGTGTTTATTTTAGATAAAAATTTACGCATTTTAGCCACCAATAAAGCGCTACAAAATGCATTTGAGTTCCCCGTTGAGCATCGCTCTAGCTGTTCATTACACTTAGGGTTAAGCCGTAGTGTCAGAGTTAATTACCTACGTGTTATGAAAGACCTGCAAGCCGGTGAGCATTTTTCTGCGGAAGATACCGTTTATCTTGCCAATGGTGAGCCTCGCCATGTATTAATCAAAGTGAGTGCGGTGGCTGATACTGAGCAACGGCTAGAAAGCTATGTGGTGATCCTGACCGATATTAACGCGCAAAAGCTGGCTGAGAATGAGTTATTTTTACTGGCAAATTACGACAGCTTAACCGGTTTACCAAATCGCACCTTATTTAATGACCGAGTTGAGCATGCACTTGAGCAAGCCAAAGCCCAAAACTCAAAAACCGCGCTGCTTAACATTAATATTAAACGCTTTAAATACTTTAATGACTCACTAGGACACGAAGCCGCTGATGAAATCATAAAAGCGGTGGCGCTGCGGTTAAAGTCGCGTTTGCAAGCCAAAGATAGTGTTGCGCGTTTTAGTGGCGACGAATTTATGCTGCTAGTTGAAGGCATTCAACAAATTGAAGAAGTTGTTTTATTGTGCGTTAAATTGATGGCTAGCATGAATGACAATATCATTATTAATGATCAGGCTATTAGTATCAGTTTAAGTATTGGTGTTGCCATTTCCCCCGATGATGCTGGCAGTGCGAAAAGTTTAATTAAAGCGGCTGATATAGCGCTTTACCACTCTAAAAAGAGCTTGGAAGGCTGTTATCAATTTTACAAGCAAGAAATGAATCAGCATGTCCAACGTGCCCTACACTTGGAATCGCAATTAAATCAAGCCTATCAGAACTACGAGTTTTGCAACCATTATCAAGTAATTGTTAATGCCAAAACCCATCAGGCAGATGGGCTTGAAGTACTACTACGGTGGCCGGAAAATACGACCTATAAACCACAAGAGTTCGCACTTGCGGCTGAGAGTGTTGGTTTGATCACTAAAATTATGCTGCAAACCTTAGCCAGAGCACTGATAGAACTCAAGCAATGGCAACAACACAGACCTGACTTATATGTTTCTATCAATCTTTCTGCCTTGGATTTTGAATGCCAATCTTTAGTTGCAGAGATCCGCGCTGCGTTAGTTTATGCGGATGTGTCGGCAAGCTCAGTGGTGTTTGAAATTACAGAATCTGTGCTGATGCATGATTCACCGCAAGCGCTGGCCAGCATGTCAAAATTGAAGGAGTTGGGTTGTCGCTTATATATGGATGACTTTGGCACTGGCTATGCTTCTTTAACGTATTTAAAGCGTTTTCCTATTGATGTACTTAAAATTGACCGTAGTTTTGTCACTGATATTGGCATAGATAGCGATGATGAAGCGATTATCCAGTCAACCCTCGCATTGGCGAAAAGCTTAGGTAAAGAATGTGTCGCGGAAGGTGTTGAAACTAAACAACAGCTGACCTTTTTGCGTAACTTAGGCTGTAATCTATTTCAGGGCTATTTATTCAGTAAACCAATCCCTGGTGACGATGTAAGTGCATTATTAAACAAAGACTGGCAGTCGTTGTTTAATGAAGAGTAATCTTAGCTTGAGTTTTATTTGCTGAGTAAGAACGTTTTAGAGCACCCAGCCCCTAATTAATTCAATCGCGGTGTTGGTGCTCTAAATTCTTGAAACTTATACTAGGGCCTGTTTATCTTTCGAGGTTAATTTTGCAGCAGTATGTTTGGTTTTTAGGCAAGGCAGAGCCTATGTAGTGTGGTTATTCCCCATAAATAGGCGATAACGTAGCATAAATGCCAAACATGCGCTGCCCGAAGGGTTCTGCCTAGGGGCGATTAACTCTTTGTTGCTCGATTTTTACTTAGCCCACTAGGTTACAAACCTCGCGCCGCGATTAAATCGCCCCTAGATTGAACAAATTTTAATCCTGAAAGGTCAACAGGCCCTAGAACCTATATCTAGTCTTGGCGCTCACCGCAGTGACGGCAATAAAGGTTTTGAGTGCGTTGGCTGAATTGAGATTTAATGGCTTTGTTTGCCTCTTGTTTACTCAGGCCAAGTTTGCAGCGTAAGTGCTCTAAATGTTCCAGTTGCTCATCATCTAATTTACCGTCATGTAGACATTCATGTACTGCATCACTAAAAAGTACCCGCCGTTTACGCAGTTGCTCTGAAAAGCTAGAAGCCAGTAAACCTGTAGGAATAGCCACCATCCCCATACTTAGTAGTGTAATAACGCCACCAAATACTCGCCCCATTGGAGTTACAGGCACAACATCACCGTAGCCTACTGTAGTGAGTGTTGCCATTGCCCACCACATTGCCGCAGGAATGGAGGCAAACTTATCGGGTTGAACATCATGTTCAATTAAGTAAATGCCGCAAGAGGCTAAAATGAGCACGACTGTCATTATAAAAAAGGCGGCGATCAGTGAGCCGCTTTCTTCACGAAATGATTGTAATAGCAGCTGCATGGCCCGCGAATAACGGGTGAGCTTGAAGATCCTCAGCAGCCTAAATACTCTTAAAAAACGTAAATCAAAGGTGATAAACATCATCAATAGCGTAGGCAGGATTGCCAGTAAATCAATGACAGCTAAAGGCGAAAGTAAGTATTTTAAGCGGCGTTTAAAGTCACTACAGGCTAAGCTTTTATATTCTACGCGGTCAACACATGACCAAAAGCGTAATAAATATTCGATAGCGAATATACTAACTGAGCTGATTTCTAGCATTAAAAACGCATGTTTATAGTGATGGGCTAGGGTAACGACAGATTCAAGTACAATCGCAATCACATTAATCATGATCAGCGTTATTAAAAATATATCGATAATGTGGCCGATTTTGCGATATTCACCATTGCCTTCTAAGAGCAAAGCAGTGCGTTGTCGTAAGTTTTTCAAGTTATTATCCGTGTTTATCAATTGGGGTTAAAGCAAGTACCATGTTAATACTGCCTTCTTCAAAATCACGACTGATCTTAAAGCCTAATTTGCGGGCTAATTCAATCATGCCGGTGTTTTCTGGCAGGGTGATGCCTTCAATAAATTGTACACTTTGGCTTTGGCAGTATTCAATGGCAGCACGCATTAACAAGCTGCCTAAGCCAAGCCCTTGACAGTTTGAACGTACAACAATGGCAAATTCGGCATGGATTTTATCTGGGTCCATTAATACCCGAGATACACCAAGCGTAGCGTTGTCTTGAGTGATAATAAATGCCATTTCGCGGTCGTAATCAATTTGCGTCATTTTGGCGAGCTGATCGTGATTAAACTGGGGAAGTTCACCAAAGAAACGTTTGTAGCGATCTTCTTTGCTGAGTGACTGATCAAACTCTTGGTGCGCTTGTTCATCTTCTGGCTTTATTGGTCTGAGTGTCGCGAGGGTATTATTTTTAAGCGTCACTTGTTTAACCAGCTCAATTGGATAAGGGCGGATTGATAACCGCTTACGATGCGATTGTACCTGATAACGGCTTAAGGTCATGGTCGCATCGAGTACTAAAAACTGGCCGTTACTGGCTAAAATTGGGTTTAACTCAAGCGAAGTGATGTCGGGTTGATCAATCACTAACTGAGAAATACGCGTAAGCAGTGCACACAGACGGTATTTATCAACTTTCTCAGGCAAAACACGCTCTTTGAGCACACCTTTGTCGTGAGCTGCGGCAATTAAATATTTAGCTAAGTTCATGTTCAAAGGGGGTAGGGCTACCGCCGCTTGTGCAAACTCAAGACCGGTGCCGGCTTCACCTAAAAGAATAACTGGGCCAAAGTTAGGTTCAGTTTTTACGGCGATACGTAGTTCATTGGCACCCGCTCTGGGTGCCATTTTTTGCAATGAGAAACCTTCTATAATCGCATCTGGGTAAGTGTTTTTTATTCTTAGTAGCATTGCAAAAGCGGTTTGTTCAACTTCTTGCGCATCATTGAGATTAAGTACCACGCCACCGACTTCTGATTTAGACGGAATGCTAGGGCTGATCAGTTTAAGAGCCACAGGAAAGCCTAACTCTATGGCTTGCTCTTTGGCCTCTGTTGGTGTGTATGCGACCTCGGTTTGAATACATTCAACCCCATAGTGTGCGAGTATTTGACTCGCTTGATGGGTTGATAAATAGCTTTGCTGCTCTGCTAAAAATTCATTCACGAGCGCTTTTGCGGCGTGCTTATTTATTTTTGCATCATCCGTGTTTGACTCAGGGGTTTGCGTAAGGTGTTTTTGATTGCGGCGATAACTTACTAAGTGCATAAAGGCGCGAACTGCGCCCTCAGGAGTACGATAGGTAGGAATGCCATAGTTGCTGCACAAGCGACGCGCGGCATAGGCGGCATCTTCACCCATAAAGTTTGTGATCACATAAGGACGCGCCATTTTCGGCAGTTTATCGAGCGTTTGCGCTATGATCAACGCATAGTCTTCACTTGGTGCCAGTGCTGATGGCGTGTGAATGATCAGTAAGTTTTTAACTTCTTTGGCATGCAATAAAATTTCCAGTGCTTGTTGGTAGCGTGCCGGAACTGAGTCACCAAAAATATCCACCGGGTTCGAAGTCATATCTGACTGCGGGATCACTTTATTGAGCGCCGCACGGGTTTCTTCACTCAATTGTGCCAGCTTACCGGAACTTTGTAATAAGCTATCAACGGCCATTACGCCGGGGCCGCCGCCATTGGTTAAAATGGTCAACTGCTCAACTTTTAGTAATTTAGGGTGCATAGCAAGGGTTTGGGTGGCAGCAAACAGCTCTGTTAAATCACTCACTCGTAACATACCAGCACGTTGGAATAGAGCGTCATACACCGCATCTGAGCTTTGCTTACCGCCAGTGTGAATTTCTGCGGCGAGTGCCCCTGCGGCGGTTTTTCCGGTTTTAATTGCGATCACTGGTTTACTAAAAGCCGCAGCGCGAGCGGCGGAGATAAAACTACGAATGTTTTCGATATTATCTATATACAGCAAAATGGCTTTGGTTTTGGCATCGCGGCCTAAAAAGTCCAGCAGCTCAGCAAAATCAATATCTAAGCAATCCCCCACAGAGACAAAGTAGGAAAAGCCAATTTCTTTGTTTTTAGCCCAATCTAAAATGGTGGAGCAAACAGCCGCTGACTGTGAAACAAAGGCAATTTTACCTTCGCTTGCAACCGTGTGAGAAAAACTCGCATTAAGGCCAATATGTGGGATCAGCAAGCCTAAACAGTTGGGGCCAAGTAATGACACATTGGCTTTTTTTGCCGCTTCTTGCAGTGCTATTTTTTGCTGATGATTAAGCCCCGCTGCGATCACCACGGCATTTTTACAGCCAAATTCACCAAGCTCGGCAATAATTGTCAGTAGTGTGTGTTTGTTGGTGCAGATCACTGCAAGGTCGGGGATTTTCGGCAGCAACCCAATTGTAGGGTATGCTAACACGCCATGTACAGCGCTATGAGTTGGACTTACTGGCATTATCGGGCCGTTAAATCCGCCCTGTAATAAGTTGCGCATCACCACAAACCCTGCCCGAGAAACATTATTTGAGGCACCAATCACGGCAACCGATGTAGGGTTAAAAAACTGACTAATACGTTTTACACTCATGGCCTTTCCTTGCGGGTTATGTGTTTTCTAGCGAGGCGCTGCAATAGAATCTTTTTGCTAATATTTTGCTAATTTATACAGCTCAATGTAACCTGTTTAGGTTAATTTTTCGAGTATCAAACCAACTTAACATTGATAATTATCAAAGGAAGCAAAATGAATAAGCCAAATGGATATTACCAGTTACTTGGAGCCGCGGTATTAAGTGTTGCTATTTTAGGTTGCGGTTGGATTTTAAAATCAGCGGCACTTGATGTAAAAAATATGGAGCGCACTGTTGAAGTTAAAGGACTTGCCGAGCGCGAAGTTGTTGCCGATACCGTAATTTGGCCTGTGCAATTTAGCGACGCTGATAACAATTTAGAAAAATTAGTGGAACGCGTCGAGCAAAAAAGTACCGCCGTGGTCGCATTTTTAAAATTGCATGGTTTTGATGAGCAAGAAATAAGCTTGAGCAGACAATCAATCGTTGATAAACAAGCGCGCGAATACGGCGCTGAAAATCAACAATTTCGTTATATTGCCCGCGCAAATATTACCGTGTATTCACAGCAGCCTGATAAAGTGCAAAATGCCTTAACTAAAGTGGGGCAGTTGGCCAAGCAAGGTATTGCCATCGTACAAGATAATTACGAAACCCGCGTTGAGTACATGTTTACTGGCCTTAATGATATTAAGCCAGCAATGGTGCAAGAGGCCACCGAGAAGGCCCGTGAAGTGGCATTAAAATTTGCCAAAGACTCACAGTCAAAACTTGGTAAAATTCGCACCGCAAGACAAGGGCAATTTAGCATCATCGACCGAGATTCAAACACCCCACAAATTAAAAAAGTACGGGTTGTAACCAGCGTTGAATATTATTTATCTGACTAATATTATTTATGTTGTGCAAGGTAGCGCTCAATTTGCTCTGTTTTACAGCGTAAGTAAGCGCCACTGAGCAATATTTTATAGTCACTAAGCGATTTAGTTGGGCTTGCTTGGCATAATGTGAGTAACGCTTTTAAGAAGGCGGCAGTGTTGATATTGCCCTGAGTTTGTTTAAATTCAACTTCCATTAATGCCAGCAAGGCTGAAAACTCATGTTTTGGTAAGCTATGTGGGGCTGGGTTATTTGCAATGTAACTAGCAACTGGGGTCAGCCCGAGATCATTAACTTGTGCTAATGCTTGCAGCAAGTTTTCGTTACTTTCAAATAGCATCAGTGAACGTACATAATTAAACGGTAATTTAGTCTCACTACACTCGCTAAATAAGCGGTGCAATACATTTTGCTGCTGTTGGTTTTGCTGAGTAAAACCATGATTGAACTTTAGCCCTGGGGTAAAAAAACTTAATTGTTCGGTATTATTTAGCTGACTGATGATGGGCGTTGGTAGCGGGTGTTGAGTTAATATACGGGTGGCGATATTTTGCAGATAAGTATATTTTACACTCATGCGTTGCGCACTGCTGTATAAGTGCTGTAACTGCATGGCTTGTTGTGTTGCAGATAAACTGGCAAAGCTATCAACAATGGCTTGCAACTGATGCTGCTGCATCTGTTGATTTAGTTGACTGATACATGTATCCATTGTTAATCCTATACGTTGCTTGTATACCAATTGCTTTATCCTAGCGTAAAGCACTTGTTGGTCAAGTGTTTATCTATTTGTCAGACAATAAAAAAGGCCGTAGATACGGCCTTTGTATATGTTATAAAGTAAGGATGCTTAAGCTGCTAGTTTGCTTGCAACCCATTGATCAACAAAGCTCTCAAGTACGTTTAGTGGCACTGCGCCATTTTTAAGTACTACATCGTGGAATTGGCGAATATCAAACTTGTCACCCAGTTTAACTTTTGCCGCTTCACGAAGCTCTAAAATCTTCAGCATACCCACTTTGTAAGCCGTTGCTTGTGAAGGCATTACAATGTGACGCTCAACCATTTTAACGCCGTCAGACGTCGCGTTTGGTGTGTTATTTACGTAGTAATCAATACCTTGTTGGCGAGTCCACTTCATTTCGTGAATACCTGTATCAACCACTAAGCGACATGCACGCCATAGCTCCATCGATAAACGACCAAAGTCAGAATAAGGGTCTGCGTACATGCCCATTTCTTTTGGTAATAACTCTGAGTACAAGCCCCAACCTTCGATATAGGCTGTGTAGCCACCGAATTTACGGAACTTAGGCACGCCTTCCAGCTCTTGCGAAATAGCTATTTGCATATGGTGACCCGGAATACCTTCGTGGTAAGCCAGCGCTTCCATTTGATAGGTTGGCATTGCTTCCATATCGTAAAGGTTTGCGTAGTAAATACCAGGGCGTGAACCATCTGGTGCAGGCTGTTGATAAAATGCTTTACCAGCCGCTTTTTCGCGGAATGCTTCAACACGTTTAACAACCATGTCGGCTTTAGGCTTAACAATGAAGAGCTCATCTAAGTGTGATTTCATGGTATTGATAAGCGCCGTGGCTTCGTCAAGGTATTGCTGCTTGCCTGCTTCAGTATTAGGTAAGTAAAATTGCTTATCGGTTTTCATAAACTGCATAAAGGCTTGTAAATCGCCTTTAAAGCCAACTTTTTCTTTGATTTGGCGCATTTCATCATGAATACGTGATACTTCAGCTAAACCGATAGTGTGGATTTCTTTCGCTGTTAAATCCGTGGTGGTGGTACGCGCTAACGCATTATTGTAAAACGCTTCGCCGTCAGGGAACTTCCACGCCCCATCGCGATCATCAGCACGTTTTTCCAGCTGTGCTAAGTAATTAATTAACTTAGAATAAGATGGCTTAACCGCCGCTTTGAGGGCTTTTTCAGCGTCTGTAATTAGCGCGTCTTTATCAGCTTGAGCAATTTCAAGTGCAGTTACTTTGCGTTTAAAGTCGGCAAGTAAGGTTGAATCATCACCTTGTTCAAATGGCGCACCGTGAATGATATTTTTGCTTGAATCAATCACATGTGGGAATACAAATTTAGGAGCGATAATGCCTTTATCGGCACGTACTTCTAAATCGGTGATCAGTTGATCAATTACCGTGGTTACGCCATTCAAACGTGAGATGTACGCTTTGGCATCGGCCACATCAGAAATTTGGTGCTGATTGATTAAAAATGCTGGGATCATCGAGTGAGTACCAAACATTTGGTTTACCGGGTAGTTGTGGTAACGCCATTTAAAGTCAGCGATGCTTTCTTCAAGGTCTTGTTTTTTTAAGTCATAGCTAACTTTTGTGGTGTCATCTAGCAAGTCACGATTAATTGCGTTTAATGCCACTAAATCATCTTTGGTTTGTTGATGATCTTTTAGTATGCGTGCTTCGCTGCCGTCATCCCATTTGTCGTAGTCTTGTTTGATACCCATGTATGTTTGATAAACCGGGCTGCTCATCACATCACGATTAAAGGTATCTTCGAAAAATGCATTGGCTTTGTCTATTTCACTTTGCACTGGCTGTGTTTGTACAACGGCTGTGCTTGATTGCTCAGGTGTTTGCTGGCAACCACCTAACAGTGCAATACTCACTGCGGCGGCGATAAAGGTAAGTTTACGCATGTTTTCCCTTTTGTTGTTAGAAACCATTAAAGGTTGTTAATTATTATTAAAATGAGTCATTACCAATGCTTGACTGGCAATTACACAAATAACTCTAGCAGATCATTTAAAAAACGATGACCTTTTTGGCTTACCTGCCAATGACTATCCGTTTGCTCAAGCAAACCTTTAGCCACTGCTTGTTGCAGTGCGTCAGCTTGGCTTTGCAGCGGTAATTGAGTTAACGCTGTGAAGTCACTAATTGGGCAGGCTTCAAATAACCGTAAGCGATTCATAAAGAATTCAAACGGTAAGTCGTGCTGTGCAACTGGCCACTGTTTAAATAAATAGGGCTTAGCTAAATCCATATAACCGCGAGGATGTTTTACTTTCTCAGTGCGGGTAATGATGCCTGTTTTAGCATCGGTTACCTTACCATGGGCACCACAACCAATGCCTAAATAATCGCCAAAGCGCCAATAATTCAAGTTATGTTGGCATTGAAAGCCCGGTTTTGCATAGCCGGAAATTTCATATTGCTGATAACCTGCCTCAGCAAGTAAGGCTTGGCCTTGCTCTTGAATATCCCATAAGGTGTCATCGGCCGGTAACGTTGGCGGTTTCGAGGCAAATTGGGTATTGGCCTCAATCGTTAATTGATACCACGAAATATGCGGTGGATTAAGGGCGATGACTTTTTTCAAGTCGCTCAGCGCATCAATAACAGATTGCCCCGGTAAGCCGTGCATTAAATCAAGGTTAAAGCTGTTTAAACCCGCTTCATGGGCTTGCTCGGCGGCATATATGGCTTCATCGGCGCCGTGAATACGCCCCAGCGCTTTGAGCTTATCGTCTTGCATGCTTTGCACGCCAATCGAAATACGATTAATGCCAGCTGCCACATAGTCTTTAAAGCGGCCTGTTTCCACGGTGCCGGGGTTGGCTTCTAAGGTGATCTCGCAGTTTTCACTTAGACCAATTAATGAATCCACCGCCGTTAATAAATTAACGTAGGCCTCACCAGTTAATAAGCTAGGTGTGCCACCGCCGATAAAGATTGAATGAATTTTACGTCCTTGCACTAAGTGCAGATCGGTTTTTAAATCATCAATTAAATGCTGCACATATTCCTTTTCAGGGATCTCACCTTTTTGACCATGACTATTAAAATCACAATATGGGCACTTTTGCACGCACCAAGGCACGTGCACGTATAAACTTAATGGTGGTAAATTCACAGGCCGCCTTTAAGCTTAAGCTCTGACAGTAACTGTTGTAATGCCTGACCACGATGGCTAACGGCATTTTTTTGCTGTTTAGTCAGTTGCGCACTGGTGCATTCAAGTTCTGGCACATAAAAAATAGGGTCGTAACCAAAACCACCTTGGCCGTTTTGAGCTAAGGTAATTTGACCTTCCCAGCTAGCACTGCAAATCAGTGGGGTTGGGTCATCGGCGTGACGCATTAATACCAGCACACACCAAAACCGTGCACTGCGGTTTGGGTTATCAGCAAGTTCGCTTAATAATTTATCAATATTGTCTTGATCGCTAGCGCCTTCGCCAGCAAAACGTGCTGAGTAAACGCCAGGGGCACCGTTTAATCCATCTACCTCTAAACCTGAGTCATCGGCTATGGCTGGTAGGCCAGTAATTTTTGCAGCATGGCGGGCTTTAATAATGGCATTTTCAACAAAGGTGCTGCCAGTTTCGGCCACTTCTGGCACGTTAAAGTCGCTTTGCGGCACTACGTTGATTGCAAGCTGGCTTAGCATCTGCGCTAACTCGTTGACTTTGCCTTGGTTACCGGAGGCTAAAACTAAGGTTTTTTTCATGGTTTAATCTACGTAAAATTTTTGCTGGAATTGCAGCTTTTGAAATTGCTTACCTTGCTGTATTTCAACTTCAAAGCGCAGGATTTCTTCGTTAGTAAAATCAACTTGCGCAAGGTAGTAAATTGAGTCGCCTTCAATCACTTCTTTAAAGTCTAAGGTTTGCTTATTCCCCAGCAAATTCCTAGCTGTACCTTTAAGGGTGGCGGTTTGCGCTGTCGCATCAGCATCGGCTTGCAGAATTGAAATATTCACAATACCCTTATAACCACTGCGTTCTAGGCCATAGGTTTTGGCAATTTGTGGTTGAATAAAGGTTGACGGAAATGCAATGTAATGTACGTGCCATGGGCCGAGTTCTTTGTATTGTGCACCTTGCATTTGTTCACTGTGAGCACTAAAAGTAATGCCTGCTAATGCAAAGAATAAAATACTGACTATTTGTTTCATAGGAAGCTCTTAAGTAAGAGGCCTAATAATAGGCCTCGGTGAGAATAATGTGATTAACGAATTAAATCCATAAACAAAAATTGGGCAAATTGCAGTGCAATAATTAACACTAAAATTGATAAATCTAAGCCACCTAGCGGAGGTAATACTTTACGAATAGGTTTAAGCATTGGCTCTGTTAGTTGCTGAAAAACTGCTTCGATCGGATTGTTGCCTTGGCTTACCCAGCTTAATAACGCGCGAATAACTAACACCCAAAACAGCAAGTTTAAGCCTTCTTTAATCACAGTTACTAACGCATTTAAAAGTACAAAGCCAAGCTCCCATGTCGCACCGACTAACAAGATCAGCGCGGTAATTTTTGCAACGGCGACAATGAACGCCAGTAATAATGAGGCTAAGTCTAGGCCACCGAAGCCTGGAATAATTTTACGCAGTGGGTTAACAGCAAATGAAGTGGCTTTGACCACAAACTGACTCAACGGATTGTAAAAATCAGCCTTGGCGGCTTGTAGCCAAAAGCGCATTAATACGACCATTAAAAATAGATCGAATAATGTGCTTATTAAAAATTGCATGGCGTTCATAACGTACCTTAATTAAAAAACCGTAAACATAAATTGGGCTAAAAGCTTAGCAATGCTTTTAAAGTTCTTGTTCCATTTGCTCAGCACGTGCAATACAGGCATCCATCGCATAGGCTACGGTGGCTGTTAGGCCTTGTGCTTTTAAATGTTCAACGGCTGCATGGGTGGTGCCGCCTTTTGATGTCACATTAGCACGTAATTGTGAAATACTAATTTCAGGCTGTGATACTGCCATTTCAGCTGCGCCTAGTGCGGTTTGTTGTACTAAACGGCGCGCGTCTGCATCGCTAAAGCCCAGTGCTTTGGCTTTTTCTTCTATGGCTTCCATAAATAAGAAAAAGTAAGCCGGTGATGAACCCGTTACAGCAATAACATCGTTAATTTGTGACTCTTGCTCAACCCACACCGCAATACCTGTACATTCAAATACTTGTTGCACAAATTCGTGTTCTTGCTCGGTTTCGCCGGCACCAAATAAACCTGATACACCGCGCCCTAATAGAGACGGGGTATTTGGCATGCAACGCACCATTTTAACGTCTTGACCGAGCATTTCACGTAATCGCTTAACGGTTAAGCCTGCGGCAACAGAAATAAATAGCTTATCGCTAAAATCGATACCCGAATCTTGAAATGATTGGCATAAATCACCCATCATTTGCGGCTTTACAGACAACACAATAACATCGGCATCGCGCAGTGCTGCGTTGTTATCTGCGGTGGTTTTAACCCCGAAATCTGCTGCTACCTTAGCGAGTTTTTCTTGGTTACGATTTGTTGCAATAATATTCGATGCAGCAAATCCTTTTTTTACCATGCCGCCAATAATGGCGTAGCTCATATTACCTGTGCCTATGAATGCGATTGTTTTATCTGACATATCTTAGTTATCACCTTAGCTTCGTTGGCCAAAAATATCCGTGCCGATGCGTACCATGGTTGAGCCTGCTGCAATCGCAGCCTCTACATCGCCACTCATCCCCATCGACAAGGTGTCTATTTGAGGATATTGGGCTTTAAGTCTATCAAAGCAAGCCCGTAATTGCTCAAAATATTGTATTTGTTGTTGTTGAACATCGGTTTTGGCTGGGATGGCCATCACGCCACGTAATTCTAAATTCGGACAATGCTGAATAAATTCAGCGAGGCTTGCAAGTTTATCGGGATGGCAGCCTGATTTTGAGTCTTCCAAGCTGATATTTACTTGGATCAGTACTTTTAAAGGGGCTTTATCTGCGGGTCTTTGCTCGTTTAAGCGTTTGGCAATTTTTTCACGTTCGATACTCTGCACCCAATCAAAATGTTCAGCCACTGCCGCCGTTTTATTTGATTGAATTGGGCCAATGAAATGCCAAACGATATCGCTATAATTTGCTAGTTGGGTTATTTTATCAACAGCTTCTTGAACGTATGACTCACCAAATTCTCGGTGACCTTGTTGATAAGCCGCTAGAATGAAATCAGCAGGTTTGGTTTTTGATACTGCCAACAAGCAGACATCGTGTTCATTACGATGATGTTTTTTTGCCGCTAGGGCAATTCTAGCATAGGCGGACTTAAGTCGTTCTGCTATTGTAACCATATAATTATCAGTTAGTTGTGGAGTCATAAATGGATATTACCGAATTATTGGCCTTTAGTGTGCAGCACAAAGCATCCGATTTACACTTATCATCAGGGGTTGCGCCAATGATCCGTGTTGATGGTGATGTGCGACGTATTAATATACCAGCGCTGGAAAACAAAGATGTGAACAGCCTAGTTTACGATATTATGAACGATAATCAACGCAAGGACTATGAACAAAATCTTGAAGTGGATTTTTCGTTTGAAGTGCCAAATTTAGCACGTTTTCGTGTTAATGCCTTTAACTCAAATCGAGGCCCCGCAGCTGTCTTTCGTACCATTCCCAGTGAAGTGCTGACGCTTGATGATTTAGGTGCGCCGGATATCTTTAAAACTATCTCAGATACGCCGCGTGGTTTAGTGTTGGTAACAGGACCAACAGGCTCTGGTAAATCGACCACCTTGGCTGCGATGGTGGATCATATAAACCAACACAAACATCATCATATTTTAACCATCGAAGATCCCATCGAGTTTGTGCACGACAATAAACTATCACTAATTAACCAGCGAGAAGTGCATCGCGATACACATAGTTTTTCGAATGCGCTGCGCAGTGCTTTACGTGAAGACCCTGATGTTATTTTGGTTGGTGAGTTGCGTGATTTAGAAACCATTCGCCTTGCTATGACCGCCGCTGAAACCGGTCATTTAGTATTTGGTACACTGCATACTACGTCAGCGCCAAAAACTATTGACCGTATTATCGATGTGTTTCCTGGTGAAGAAAAAAGTATGATCCGCTCAATGCTTTCAGAGTCGTTACGTGCGGTTATTTCACAAACTTTATTGAAAAAAATTGGTGGCGGGCGAGTCGCAGCCCATGAAATTATGATTGCAGTGCCTGCGATCCGTAACCTGATCCGCGAAGATAAAATTGCGCAAATGTATTCGTCGATTCAAACTGGCGCATCGCATGGTATGCAAACCATGGATCAGTGTTTAATCAATTTAGTGAACCATGGTGTTGTTACCAATGCCGAAGCGCGTGCTAAAGCACAAGATAAAAATAATTTCGGCGGCTAGGCCCAATAAGGAGCAGTAATGACACATTCTCTTGATTACTTTTTACATTTGATGATTGAAAAGCAAGGTTCTGATTTATTTGTGTCAAGCCAATTGCCGGTCAGCGCTAAGATCAATGGTGAACTGATTGCACTCGGTGACGAAAAAATATCAGACGAGGAGTCGCTTGAGTTAGTTGAATCGGCGATGAGCGAAAAACAACAAGCAGAGTTTCATAATACCAAAGAATGTAATTTTGCAATTGCGACAGATGAAGGACGTTTTAGGATCTCGGCATTTTGGCAACGCGACCGAGCGGGCATGGTTATACGTCGTATCGTTACGCAAATTCCTGAGGTTGCTGAGCTTGGTCTACCGTCGACATTGACCGATGTGATCATGGCTAAGCGTGGTTTAGTGCTGTTTGTCGGTGGCACTGGCACCGGTAAATCAACCTCATTGGCGGCTTTATTAGGTTATCGTAACCGTAATCAGCGCGGGCATATTTTGACCATTGAAGACCCGATTGAATTTGTTCATGAACATCGCAAAAGTATTATTACTCAGCGTGAAGTCGGTCTTGATACGGAAAGTTTTGAGGCGGCGTTAAAAAGCTCCTTACGCCAAGCCCCCGATGTAATTTTAATTGGTGAAATACGTTCGCAAGAGACCATGGAATACGCACTTAGTTTTGCTGAAACTGGTCATTTATGTGTGGCTACATTACATGCCAATAACGCTAACCAAGCCATTGACCGTATTATGCATTTAGTGCCTAAAGAAAAGCACGATAAGTTAAAATATGATCTATCTTTAAACTTACGGGCAATTATAGCGCAGCAGCTAGTGCCGACCGCAGATGGTAATGGTCGAGTAGCTGCTATCGAAATTTTATTGAATACCCCAATTGTCGGTGAGCTTATCAAAAAAGGTGATATTGGCGGTATTAAAGAGGCGATGGCCAAAGCCAAAGATATGGGCATGCAAACCTTTGATCAGGCATTGTTTGAATTGTATAAGCAGCAAAAAATTAACTACGCAGATGCTTTGCACCATGCCGACTCACCTAATGATTTACGGTTGATGATCAAACTTAGAAATAACGAACAGCAAGGGGCTGGTTTTTTACAGGGAGTAACCATTGACGGGTTAGAACCAAAAGGTCAGTAGTATGAATAAGTGCATAAAATGGTTACTGGTCACGGTTGTGATATGGCTTGTTGGTGCACCAGTTTATGCCATGGCGATACAGACAGAGCAATCCATCGGCATTTTTATTCGGGATGATGTGTATCATGACTACACGCGTTTTTTAGTGGGTAGACAGCCACAAGACATCACTGATTTTAGTGGCCAGTTTATTCGCCGTGATGTAGTCGATATGATCATCGCCCAACAAGCCTTGCATTTAGGAGGCTTTGATAAAACTTTTAATTATCAAGTTGGTAAAATTAACTTTCGTAATACCAAACTGTTAGAGCAAGGTGGATTACTGATAAGTTTTGATACCTATTGGTACGAAGACGCTAAATCACTGGCCGATAAAGTATATATAAGTAATGCGGTGATCCGTAAAGGTGAGTATTTTGCGGGGATTTTTGCATCACCACACAATAAAAAAGTATTTAATCTACATACCTTATCTGATTTTAATCAGCTAACCAGTGTTTCTACACCGCGTTGGCGAACTGACTGGAAAACCTTATCGCAATTGCCCTTAAAAGAGTTAGTTGCCGAAGATGAATGGCTCAGTCAAGTGCGCATGGTATCGATGCAATGGGTAGACTTTATGTTAATGCCATTGATGCCACAGCTGAATAACCAATATGTACTAGAAGATATTGTTTTACAAGCGATACCTAATATACTGATATTGTTAGATGATAGTCGTCACTTTGTGATATCAAAACGCCATCCCGATGGCGCTCAGGCTTTTCAAGCATTGCAAAAAGGCTTAAAAATACTACGACAACAAGGCGCGATAGAAAAAGCTTATCGCCAAGCTGGATTTATTCCTGACTTGAGTGAGCAGCTTATTATTAACCTACCACTTACCCGTAAGCTTGCTCAAAGAAGCTTTCTAAAATAATAACAGCCGACATATTATCCACATTACCTTTGCCTAAGCTACGGTAACCGCCTTGCGCAAATAATCGTGCTTTGGCATCTGCGGTGGTTAAACGTTCGTCTTGGGTCTCTACAGGCAGCCCATAGTGATTATGTAAGCGGTTGGCAAACTTTTTAGCTTTAAAGGTGACTTCTTGGTTGGTGCCATCCATATTAAGCGGTAAACCGACGACGAGTAGATCAGGTTGCCACTCATCGACATGCTTTTTAATAAAATCCCAATTTGGTATGCCATCTTTGGCTTTGATCGCAGTGAGACTTGATGCGGTACCCGTTAACTCTTGGCCGATAGCAACACCAATGCTGGTGGTGCCAAAATCAAAGCCCATCACGGTACGCTCACCTTTGGGCTTTAGTTGTTTTTTAGTCATGCTAGCTCTGTGCTTTAAAATTGTGCTTGACCACGCTTATGCGTGGCCAGCCTCTGAACTTAATTGGCTAATATCAAATCCGAGTGTCGCGACTGCTTTTTCCCAGCGCTGCTCAATCGGTGTGTTAAAAATAATATCGGGATCGGCTTTTATAATTAGCCAGGAGTTTTCAAGTAGCTCTTGTTCGAGTTGGCCTTGCTCCCAACCAGAATAACCGAGCGTAATAATAAACTGCTCTGGCGCTTGAGCGGTGGTTAAACTTGCCAACACATCTTTGGATGTGGTGATCATAATTTCGCTGCTGAGTTCTTGGCTTGCGCTATAACCTGCTTTTGGCGAATGCAGTACAAAACCACGGTCGGTTTTTACAGGTCCTCCAGCAAATACCGCAACACTTGCAGCTTGGGTGGATTTGTCGTTATCAATCTCTATTTTGTCGAGCAAGTCGCCGACAGTAATATTGATCGGCTGATTGATCACCAGCCCCATAGCCCCGTCTTCATTGTGCTCACAAATATACGCGACAGCACGTTTAAAAAAAGGGTCTTGCATTGATGGCATTGCGATTAAAAAATGATTTTCTAATGATTGCATAACGATACCCCTTTATTATTTAACTTAAATTTCGGAAAATAAATTTATCTCAAGCAGTTATTTAGTCAATTTTAGTATGGCATAGTTTAGTTAACTACGGCCTAGTTTTCTTTCTATGGCATCAAATAAGCGCCCAGTAATTGAAATATCATAGGCGGCTTCAATTTCTTTCACGCAGGTTGGTGCTGTTACGTTAATTTCTGTTAATTTATCACCAATAATATCCAGACCAACAAAAATCAGCCCTTTGGCTTTTAATGTCGGTGCCACGGCTTCGGCAATGCGACGGTCTGAGTCACTGATTGGACGTGCTTCGCCACGGCCACCTACGGCTAAATTACCGCGTGTTTCACCATTTTGCGGAATGCGAGCAAGGCAATATGGGATCACTTCACCATCTACCACCAATACGCGCTTATCGCCTTGTTTGATCTCAGGGATATAATTTTGTGCCATGGCAAAACGGCTACCGTGTTCGGTGAGGGTTTCGCAAATAACGCCGATGTTGGCATCATCTTCTCTAACCCGGAAAATAGAGGCGCCACCCATGCCATCTAAAGGTTTTAGAATGATGTCTTTATGTTCGGCTAAAAACGCACGAATTTGGTGTTTGCAACGAGTTACTAAAGTATCAGGGGTATGTTCACTAAACCATGCTGTGAATAACTTTTCGTTGGCATCACGCAAGCTCTGTGGCTTATTAATAATAAGCGTACCTTCAAGTTCGGCGCGTTCTAAAATGTAGGTTGCGTAAATGTATTCAGTATCAAATGGCGGATCTTTACGCATTAAGATAACATCTAAATCAGCAAGTGCGATGGTGGTTTTTTCTTCAAGCTCATACCAATGGTGCTCATCGTCGAACACGGTTGCTTTGGCGGCTGTGGCATACGCTTTACCTTTACGTAATGAAAGATCGTTCATTTCCATATAGTAAATTTCATAGCCACGGCTTTGGGCTTGCATCATCATTGCAAAACCGGTGTCTTTTTTGATGTTAAATCCGCTGATCGGATCTGAAATTATACCTAACTTAATTGCCATGTTCGTTGCCTTACTGAATATATTGCTATAGATATGAGGGTGGTTTAGCTATTTTCAATTAGCTAAATCGCCAAATTGTAGCTGTAATGCACTTAACACCGTCAAAGCGGCCGTTTCTGTGCGTAGTACGCGTGGCCCAATACGAATATCAACAAACGCTTGCTGTTTGGTTTGGGCAATTTCATCATCGGTAAAGCCACCTTCAGGACCGACTAAAAAGCGCACGCCAGCACTTGGCACCTTGATTGTTTTGATGCTATGCTCGGCGCGAGGGTGTAGGGTGAGTTTAATTTCATCACTCTTTTGCGCAAGCCATTGGCTAAGATCGATCGGTGGGTGAATGGTGGTGATGCTATTGCGGCCTGATTGCTCGGCAGCAGCAATGGCTATTTTTTGCCATTGTAGGTGTTTTTTGGCAAGTCGCTCAGGGCTTAATTTAACCCCACAACGCTGGCTAAAAATAGGCGTGATTTCAGTGATCCCTAATTCAACCGACTTTTGAATGGTAAAGTCCATTTTATCGCCGCGAGAAATACCTTGCCCTAAGTGAATGCTAAGTGGCGATTCAACATCTTTGTCATCAAATTTAAGCGGCATTGCCACCACTGATTTTTTACCAACTTCAATGAGTTCGCAAAGGTATTCGCCACCTTGACCATTAAACAATGAAATATGCTCACCAACTTTCATCCGTAATACGCGACCAATATGGCCTGAGGCATCATCGTCTAACTGCAATGGGGTCGCAATTACAATGGAACTTGCTTGATAAATATGAGGAACTCGCATGCTGACCTTCAACAAAAATAGCTAATGGCGTTATGGTATGTAAGTCATCTCGTTGGTGCAAATACTTATTACCAGCGCTGCGTAATTAGTTATTGAGCTTTTCGCATAATGCGTCTAAATCTTGCGGGGTTTCGGCTATTTCAGTTTGACATGATAAGTGATTGTTTTGCGCCATATCGGCTACGGGCTCAAACAAGTAACCATCTTCTGCTTCTTTAATTAAAAATCGTACAGAATGTAACGAGTTGAATATAAAGCGTTGTTTATCATCAGCTAACAAATAGTCCGTTTGATTGAACAGCACGCCAGCAATATCATGGTGTTCATGTAAGTAGCTTGCCAGTTCTGACACGCTAATTTCATTGCTAAAGTCGCAGTAGCAATAATCTTTGATTAACTCATCAAACATTAACTTCACCAACTGACGGGTATTCGTACCTGCTACGACTAGGGTACTGGGGTTGGTTCCGTGTGGCCGAGCAAAGTAGTGCTCAGTAAATTGCCGACTGAATTCACTGTCGTTGTCGATCAGTAGATAGTTATTTACTTCAAACGGCATAAGGCCCCACGTATTCGAACATTTCCAAGCTTAAATTGAAAACATGCTTATTAGTAAATAGCCTATTGCACTGAAAACAGCAAATTCAATGCAGGCTACGCCAATATTATCTTGATGATCAATTTCAAGCGCAGTATCAATGTTTGGCAGTGAAATGAACTTGATTATAGTCGTTAATAGATACAGTAATAACCACATAGTGCCGCAATGTAAAGCTAATGTGAATAAATTCTCTACCATTTTGCCACTATGAAAAGTGGCACTGGCAAGGCCTGCATAAATAGCTAATGCAAGACCGATGGATTTCCCCGCATAACGGATGCCGATAGAGGTATTTTCTAAATTAAAGTTATTCTGTAATGATGCCCCTTGATTAGCGCGAGCAAAGCGATATTCACGTAGCTTGCTGTCTAGGGCAAAAATTCCTTGTAATAAAAGGAAGCAAACAAACACGATGAGCAAGCTGCTAAAGCCTTGAGTATGAGACCAGTGGTAAAGCCCTAAGGTGATAATACAGTTGGCGATTAACATGCCAGAATCAACTAAAGCAGCGCAGACATTTTGCTTTAAGATGGCGGCTTCTTCGTTAAAACGGTGCAAAATCCATTTGCGGTGGATCAAGTGACCTATTTTAATAAAAGCAAATAACAGCACTATCAGTACAATCACTTTAATCGGGTTTGATTGGGCTGTGCTGATACTAATTTCATCAAATAAAAATGCCACCGTCGCTACCACTACACTGATTTCTGACGCAAAACTAATTCCTAGAGCAAAATTGTCATGTTGAGCAAGCTCTTCTTTTAATGCTTGTTTAGCCTTAAGTTGACTTACTACCCGCAAACAAATAACAGCTAAGCAAATAACCATAAAACAGATAGCAATCGCGAGTAAACTAGTGTTAGATAAAGATAAATATGACATTGAGAACCTAGGCTGGTTATTATTATGCTAATCATTCTAGTACGGTTACGACGGATATAAAAGAGAGTATTTGATGACACTAGGCGAACAACTTCCAGCAGCACTAAACACCCTTGGCCGCGAGCGCTTTGTGCAGCTCTACCCAGAGCAATCACCCAGTGAGTTAATTATTAATTTAATCGGCTTGAGTGACTTTGCATGGCGTTGTTTGCAATCTCAACCGCAGTTAATTGAGATGTTACTTTGTGATACACAAATGAGTTTGCGTGATAGCCCAAATCCATTTCAAGGGTTAAATTTGGCAGAGGTGGATGAAGCGCAGTGTCATAAAATTTTACGCCGTTATCGTGAGCGCTATTGGTTAAAAGTAGCGTGTTTAGATTTGTGTTATAGCAATGACATAGCAGATAGCATTGGCTATATTTCAGCGCTTGCCGATCAGTTAATTGACAGTGCAAATAATTGGGCGTTCGCTCAGGTTGCAATCGTTAATGGGCAACCACTGGATGAGCAACAACAACCCCTCGCTATGATGGTATTAGGCATGGGTAAGTTAGGCGGCCAAGAGTTAAACTATTCGTCAGATATCGATTTAATTTTTTCGTATCCGCGCAGCGTAAAAACTCAAGGTGGGCGTCGCTCGCTAGAAGCGCAAGTGTTTTACACTAAAGTTGCACAAAAACTGATTGCCGCACTTAATCAAATCACTGTTGACGGTCAAGTATTTAGAGTGGATATGCGGCTGCGCCCATTTGGTGAGAGTGGCCCTTTGGTTATGAGTTTCACAGCAATAGAAGATTATTATCAAGATCAAGGTCGTGAATGGGAACGCTACGCCATGCTCAAAGGGCGTTTGATCGGCCCGCAAACGCGCTACAGTGATGAATTCTATCAGTTATTAAAACCGTTTGTGTATCGTCGTTATATTGACTTTTCAGTGATCGAATCGCTGCGTAAAATGAAACAAATGATAGCTCAAGAAGTACGCCGTAAACGCTTGACTAACAATATAAAACTAGGTGCAGGAGGGATCCGTGAAGTGGAGTTTGTGGTGCAAGCACTGCAAATGGTAAGGGGCGGGCGAGAAGCTAATTTGCAAACACAATCCTTGCAAAAAGCACTGGCGGAGCTAGAAAACATTCAAGTTATTGGCGAAGATGAAGCGCAGTTACTACGTGATAATTATTTATTTTTAAGACGGGTAGAGCAGTATTTACAGATTTTTGCCGATCAACAAACGCAAACATTACCTGATGATGAGCTCAACCAACAACGGTTAAATTACTTGTTAGGGCGGCGTGATTTCAGCGCATCTTTAGCACAAATAAATGACATTATGGCTGGCATACACAGTGAATTTGAACAAGTCATTGGCTATGAAAGTGAGCCTGTCGATCCGTGTGAAAGTGCGTTTATAAGTGCTTGGGAACACACCGATATTAGTGTCTTGAGCGAACCAAATGATGCATGGCAAATGCCATTAGAAGATTTTAAAGCACGCTTAACGAAAACTAAAATTGGTCATCGTGGTCGCGATATTCTCGATAAACTCATGCCGTTAATGCTAAAACAACTATCAGACAGTCAAGCAACGGGTGATGTATTTAGTATGATCTGCCAAGTACTCAGTAAGGTTATTTCACGCACAGCCTATTTAGAGTTGCTGTATGAAAACCAAGGCGCGTTAAAGCAGCTTGTTTCGTTGTGTTGCCATAGTAAATGGATTGGCGAACATATTTCCCGTTACCCGATTTTACTTGATGAGCTAATCGATCCTGCGGTGCTGTATAAGCCCACTCCTTTGAGTGCCTATAAAGACGAAATACGACAGTATTTTTTACGTATTGATAGCGCAGACTTAGAACAGCAAATGGAAGCATTGCGTCAGTTTAAACAAACCCATCAGCTAAGGATTGCTGCCGCTGATGCAACCGGTGTGTTAGATGTGATGAAAGTAAGCGATCACTTAACTGCATTAGCCGAAGCGATAGTCGAGCAAGCTGTCAATCTTGCTTGGCAACAAATGGCGCAGCGCTTTGGTGTGCCACCTAATACTGATGATGAACATAAAGGCTTTGCGGTAATAGCGTATGGCAAAACCGGTGGTTTTGAAGTGGGTTATGATTCTGATCTCGACTTAGTATTTGTGCATAACAGTGACGGCTCAGAGCAAACTAATGGCACTAAAGCGATTGATTCACGTCAATTTTATTTAAAACTTGCACAGCGATTAATGCATTTATTTAATACCCGTACAGCGTCGGGTATTTTATATGAGCTGGATACTCGATTACGCCCAGAAGGCGCTTCAGGGCTAATGGCAATTAATTTAGAAAGCTTTAATCATTACCAGCAAACGCAAGCTTGGACGTGGGAGCATCAGGCGCTAGTACGCTCTCGAATGATTTTTGGACAAACTGAGTTACAACGGCGGTTTGCGCAAATTCGCTTAGGTATTTTGTGCCAGCAGCGCGACCCACAAAAACTCAAAGAAGATGTGATCACCATGCGTGAAAAAATGCGTACTCACTTAGCGAAGGGCAATGACATTGAGTTTGATTTGAAACAAGATGCAGGTGGTATTGCTGATATTGAGTTTTTAACGCAATACTTGGTACTAAATAATGCGCATCGCTTTGCTGAGCTAACAACTTATTCAGATAATGTGAGGATTTTAACGGACGCTGCACGGCTTGGCTGTATTAGCAAAGAGACTAAGCAAGGGTTGATCGCGGCTTATATTGATTATCGCTCCCGTTACCATGTGCTGAGCTTAGATCAGCAGGGACGTTGTGTTGCAAAACAGGAGGTTGCCCCGCATATTCTGTTTGTCACCAACGCATGGCAGCAGGTGTTTGCATTAACCGCCTAACTCCTTAGGCGTTTGCAATTTTCCCGTACATATTCAGAGGGCAGTTCGGTGATCACCGCTGCCCGCTGCTTAAAGCAAAAAAATGTATAAACCTCGTTTTCAAAGTCATCGTTGATGGCGCGACCAACTTGATAAAGGGTTGAGTTGAAATCGCTATCAACCCTAAAGTGATCTTTCACCACATAATCTTTACTTAAATACCAATACAATACGATGTCTTCATTGCGTGCATAGTCAGTTAACACTTTTTTTAAGGTGGAGCCGTTTTCAAACCGTCTCGGGATAAATTTCCCCGTCCAGTTTGGGGAAGATGGTTCAACAACTTTAGCGCGCTCGGTTAATGCGGCATCGATATTTATATCAGGAGCAGGGAGTTTAAGCACATACTTATCACGTTCATTATTTTTACTAACTTGGTTACGTAATGCAGAATAAAAGCGTGATAAACCTTGCGCCGCTGCATTTTTGGTATCTTTCATATCCATGACTGGGCCATGACCTAATAAAAAATAAAGTGCTGCGGCAATTAAAATGGCAGCTAATGATAAATGCTTAACCCAAAACCACATAACTCATACTCTTGTATTTATATTTGTTAATAAAAGCATATTACAGTGGCGTTGTCACTTGTAATAAGAAGGTGCATCGATATCTGGACGTGTTTTAAAACGTCTATGCAGCCACATATATTGTGCAGGAGCAACGTTTACGGCTTGCTCTATTCGCTGGTTGACGCGGGTCACATCAGCTTTATCATCACCACTGGGGAAATTATCCAGTGCAGGCAGTACTTCTAAATGGTATTTACCTTGTTCATCACGGCGGCTGGTTAAGCTCACTGTCTCACAATTTTTACTGGCTGAAAATAATAAGGTTCCAGTGGTTGTTGCCGCATCTTGGACTGCAAAAAACGGTGCAAATTCACAGCGTTTACGACCGTAGTCTTGATCTGGCAAGTAATAACAGACTTTTTTAGCTTTAAGTGCCTTTAATAGCCCTTTGACATCGCGTTTGCCAATTAAATACTCATTTGATCGTAACCGGCCTCGGGTCATAAAAAACTCCATTAGCGGGTTATTATGCGGGCGGTAAAAGCCAATGCCTTGGTGTTTAAGGCCCATGATCCGGCTGGCTATTTCTAGGTGTAAAATATGCGGGACTAGCAATAGCACACCTTTACCAGATTGTTGGATCCGTGCAAAATGTTCAAGCCCTTTCACAGAGCCATAAACGCGCTTTATCCGCCAATTTGGCCACCACCATGCCATACCTGTTTCAAGGGTCGCAATGCCAGTGTTTTCCATATTCTGTTTGACTAACGCCCGTTGCTGTTCAATTGGCATATCAGGAAAGCATAGTCTTATATTAACTTCAGCAATGTGGCGACGCTTTTTCATGGTGCGATATACCAAGCGACCAAGTTGCTTACCTAGCCATAATTGCAGTTTAGACGGTAACCAAGACAGCGTATATAAAATAAATACACCAAGCCAAGTAAGCCAATAACGCGGACCTAGGAAAGACCATTTAAATGCAGATGAGTTGACCACGAAAATATCTCATATTCGAAAAAGAGTTAGTTTAACTGGATGAATAAAAAAATACAAAAAAGCCAGCAAGTTGCTGGCTTTTAAATGAGAAATGTTAAACTTATCGCTATTGAATTTCTTTTAAGCCTTGATTAATGGCTTGTAAGTCATTGCTTGTTAACGTACCCGCCGCTTGTTTTAAGCGTAGCGTCGAGACTACATAGCGATAGCGTACATCAGCAAGATTACGTTTAGCATTAAAAAGGTTTTGTGTGCTGATCAATACGTCAACAATGGTACGAGTGCCCACTTCAAAACCTGCTTCAGTGGCTTTTAATGCGCTTTCTGCTGAAACCACAGCTTGCTCAAGCGCTTTAAAAGTCGCAATATCAGATACTACTTGATTATACGATGTGATAACCGAGCGAGTGACGCCACGTAAATTTGCTTCTAAATCTTCGCTTGCAGCCACATAAAAAGCACGTGCTTGCTCAGTCGCAGCTGTAGTAGCACCGCCTGAATAGATTGGCACACTAAAGGTGATGCCAATATTTGTACTATCACCACGTGGACGTGCCGTGTTGCTATTGCTATCAGCTAGTGTATCACCGTAGCTGGCATCTAAAGTCAGCTTAGGGTAATGGCCCGCTTGTGCTAAATCAATTTGATCTTTAGCGATATCAACCGTTACTTTAGAGACCTGCAGATTTAAGTTGTTTTCTTCTGCTAGCTTAATGTAATCGGGTGATTTTTTTGTCGGTTGAACTGTAGAGAACGTCTCAGTGTTTAACATATCCAGCTTAGCGTGGTATTTACCGGTGATCTCGCGAAGCTGCTCACGGGCAGTTTCAACGCCGTTTCTGGCAACGATTTCGCGGGCAACCGAGTTATCGAACTGTGCTTGCGCTTCATGCACATCGGTAATTGCCGTTAAGCCTACTGCATAACGCTGTTTGGTTTGCTCAAGTTGACGTTCAATGGCGCGTTTTTCCGATTGTACGAATTCTAAGTTATCAATCGAACTTAATACGTTGAAATAGCCATCAGCAACACGAACAATCAGATCTTGCTTGGCAAAATCATATTGAGCAGTTGCTTGCAACGCTTGTTTGTCTGCAATACCTAGTGAATTCCAGGCACCTAAATCAAACAGTGTTTGGCTTAGGCTAAGACCACGGGTGAATGTATCTGAATCGCTATCGATCTTGGTATAACCTGCCGCATCAGTACCGTTAAATGATGTGCTATCGGTTTTTTCATACCCCATAGAAAAACCGATTTGTGGCAATAAAGCACTCATCGCACGATCGCTGTTATAAGCTTGTGCATCGGCTTGCGCTTTTGCTTTTAAAACAGTGGGATCGTTAGCTGTGGCAATTTCATAAACTTGTAATAAATCTTCAGCATTTGATGCTGTTGCAGTTAATGCGCAAGATAAACCAATCAGCGCAGCAAGAATGTTTTTTTTCATTATTCGTTCAGTCCTTAGACAATTTTCGTTCTAAAAGCATGGTAACCTGTTTTACTTAATAACAAAAAAAAAATTGCGTAAAACAGCGTAAACAAGTGTAACAGAATATAATATCCCGGACATGATAGTTATTATCTAAGCGCTAATTCAAGTAATAAAATACCATAGGAAATGCAATGGCTGATGAAAAACTTATAAAATTTGGCAAGCAAGACGTTAAAATAGCCCCTATAAAAGCACTTTATAAGGGGTTTTTTAATATTAATTTATATCAGTTTGAGCATGCACTATTTGCTGGTGGACAATCGGCAACAATAAGCCGTGAAATACTCGAACGCGGTGACGCTGTAGCGGTTTTACCGTATGATCCCAGCTCCAATAATATATTGCTGATAGAGCAAATACGGATTGGCGCAATAAAGAGCAAGCAGTCACCTTGGTTATTAGAATGCATAGCCGGTATGACGGATGGCAGTACTGATTATGAAACTGTCGTCAAACGCGAAGCATTTGAGGAAGCGGGACTTGAGCTACATGAATTGGAATTTATGCTATCGTACCTTTCAAGCCCAGGCGGTACTACCGAGCGGTTACACCTTTATTTAGCTCCCACTGACTTAAGCCAGCTGCAAAGTGGTGTTTATGGGCTAGAAACCGAAGGCGAAGATATAAGAACACATATTATCAGTTTTAATGAGGCGATGGCCCGTTTAGCAACGGGTGAGATAGATAATGCCGCGACGGTTATTTCATTACAGTGGTTAGCGCTTAATCGTGAGCGTATACTTAAGCAGCGCACTTAGAATATGCTCCCTTTAATCTCTAACTTTATGGCGGTAACGTGACAGCACTTGCAGTAAAACAACGATATATTCAAAGTCTCCCTAAATACTTGACGTTATGTGAGCATAACTACTTACGCGCTTTAAAATTGTTGCCCAATGAACGCAAACAAGGCAGTACACGGCAAGTACAATTAGGCAATAACCGATTTGCAATTAAAGTGGATGGCTGTGCGAAGTACACTATGGATATTTCTATTACGCAATTAACGGGGATGTTAAAAGGCTTTAATCCGTTGTTTTTAACCGTGCGTTTGTATCATGATGCAAAAGTGGCAGAAATAATTCACCATGACTACCATCAAAGAATTAAACCATCGTATGGCTATCCTAATCCGCAAATGCATCAAAAAGACGAAAAATATCAGCTCAATGCATTTTTATATGATTGGTTAGTGGCGTGTGTTGACAGTGGTCGGGCGGCACTCAATTGGGATGTGAATAATGGCTTGGTTTGATGAATATGCAACTTTCAATCGCAGCCAGCTGCATTTAGCGCATATTACCGATTGCCATTTATTTGCCGATCCACAAGCTGAGTATTTTGCGGTTAATACCGCAGAACATTTTTCTCGCGCGCTTGCCCACATGGCAGAGCAGCCATTAGATGCTGTGATCTTTGGTGGTGATTTAACCCAAGATCACAGTTTTGAATCCTACTTATTGTTTGCTCAGCTAATTGCCGATGCAGCGCTTTCCTGCCCAGTATTTTGGCTACCAGGTAATCATGATGAGATAGCTGCCATGCAACGCATCTCTAGTGGCCAAATAAGTAATGCTAAACGTTTAATTGCTGATGGCTTTGAAGTGTTACTTATTAATTCCAAAGGACCCACACCTGCAGGATGGGTAAGTGAAGCGCATTTAAATGAGATCACCACATTATTAGCAAGCACACCGTTACCGAGTGTGATTTTTTGCCATCATAATCCACTGCCAATCAACGGCTACTTAGATAAACATATGCTTGAAAATGGTCCGCAATTGCTTAACATATTACAAAACAGTGGGCAGGTTAGGCATGTATTCCACGGTCATGTTCATAATGATTACCAATTTCAGTTCAGAAATATTGATGTGCTGGCCACTCCCGCAAGTTCAGTGCAATTTACTAAAAATACCGCACACTGGCAGCAACAAAATTTAGGCGCAGCTTATCGGTTATTAACGATCACTAAGCCAAGCGACGCAGCCCCATTGTCTGTTGATTCGGAGCTAATATGGCTCAACGGGTAATTTACATTCATGGTTTTAATAGCAGTGAAAAATCATTTAAAGCTGTGCGCTTTGGTGAGTATATGGCACACTATGATGTTGATTATTGTGTGCCGAGGCTAAGCCATGAACCGCTGCATGCGATAATTCAAATTGAACAATTATTAACGCCAAATACTGTATTACTTGGCAGTTCTTTAGGTGGTTTTTACGCCACTTATTTATCGCAAAAATATCAGTTACCAGCAGCGCTGATCAATCCTGCTGTTAAGCCTTATTTATTATTGAGTTCATTGTTAGGGCCGAACTATAATCCGTATCAGGATAGCCATTACGAGCTCAGTAATAGTCATATTAACGCGTTAAAGTCACTGTCGATACCAAGCTTAGAGCGCCCATCGTTACTGTATTTATTACAGCAAACAGGTGACGAAGTATTGGATTATCAGCAGGCCGTTAAATATTATTCACAATGCAAGCAACAGATAGAATTTGGTGGTGATCATAGCTTTATTGGCTTTGAAGACTCCATTGCTAGTATTGTAGATTTTCTTAAAATCACGTAAAACATAGCTAAGCGCATAAAAGATAAAAACTATGAGTCAGCAAAATTATAACGCCGAAGCCATTGAAGTATTAAATGGGTTAGAACCTGTTAAACGCCGCCCTGGTATGTACACCGACACCACCCGTCCTAATCACTTAGGGCAAGAGGTTATTGAT
>NZ_DRGM01000126.1 GCF_011050055.1 Pseudoalteromonas prydzensis
ATTTTAATATTGTGGATACCGCGCGCTAATTTTCGCATTTCAACCGCAACCTGCTCAGCAAGCTCTCGGGTTGGGCATAAAACTAACGACTGAATACGAAAGCGTTTTACGTTTAATTTAGCGAGTACACCCAAACTAAACGCAGCAGTTTTACCTGAACCGGTTTTTGCCTGAGCAATGATGTCTTTACCAGCAAGTACAGGCGGTAAACTTTGTGCTTGTACGGGTGTCATGTGGGCATAGCCAAGTGTTGATAAATTATCAACGAGTCCAGCCGGTAAAGCCAAAGATGAAAAAGCAGTTGAAGTCACAGTAAGTTCCATAGCAATAAAAATAACGTGGGGGAAAGCCCCACTAAATATGCCGCTAATAATAGCAGAATTCGTAATTAGCAACCATTAACAAACACATAATAAAGTACGTTAACAAAAGGTGTTGAAAATGATAGTAGTTTGCATTAAGATCGCGATTGTTTTTTACATAACTGCGCTGGAAGCAATCAATGAAACTGAATTCTCTTTACCTAGCACTACTGGCAAGCATTACAACAAACGCATATGCAAACTCTACCGACCTTGAACGTATAGAAGTAAAAGGTAGCTACTTTAACGACTACAAAGTAGACAACGCTAATGGCGCAATGAGAACATCAGCTTCATTACTTGAAACCGCACAATCTGTAACCGTAATAACAGACACTATTGTTAACGAACAGCTCGCCACTACACTTGGCGAAGTGCTAACAAATGACGCCAGTTTAACGGCAGGCTCACAGCAACGAAACCGTGAAGTATTTAACCTACGTGGGTTTGAGCTAAGCTCATCAACAGGTTATTTACGTGACGGCCATCAGCATTGGTCTCACTATCAACAACCAATCGAAATTTTACAACAAGTTGAAGTAATTAAAGGCCCATCAAGCATTTTATACGGTCAGTCAGGCCCTGGTGGCTTGGTTAACATGGTAACCAAAAAACCAACTGTAACTACACTGTTTAATGCCAGTGCCGATGTAGATCAGCATGGCTCGACTCGTTTTATGATGGATGCCAGTGGTGCCTTGACTGAATCTGAAGATTTACGTGCACGTGGCATATTAGTAAAGCAAGACGTAGATTACTGGCGTGAATATCAAAATGGTGAAAACCGTGAGCGGGACCGCTTTTTAGGTGCTTTAGTTGTAGATTACGATATTAGCGACAATGCATTAGTACGCGTGCATTACGACCGTACAGACGACGAAGCAGGTTTAGATACGGGTGCATGGATAGACGATAACGCCAAAGTAATTGGTAGCGACAAAACAATTCGTGATATGTCTTGGGCATTTACCGATATAACGGTAGAAAACGTAGGTTTAGACCTAGAGGTATTTTTAACCGATAACTGGCAGGTAAAGCTTGGCTATAACGAACAAACGTTTGAGCGCCAACGCTTTGAGTCAGCACCGCGTATGCCAGGCGGCTTTGCTGAAGGTGACAGCTATGAATCTCGCCCTTACGATCGTTTTGATGATTGGCAGTTTAAAACCGCATTTATTGATTTTATTGGTGAATTTGAAACAGCTGGTATTCAACACCAATTATTAATTGGCGCAAACTCATTGGATTACTACTATGGACAACGCCGCACGTCTGCCGACTACTTCGACTTTTCAGCAGGGCAAGCAGAACCATCTCGCCCATCAGTAAGCTATAAAACAGATGATACAATAAGCGAAACTGAATACGACTATTACGGTATTTACGTTCAAGACTTAATTTCGTTTTCGCCAGAGTGGCAATTATCGCTAGGTGGACGTTACGATAAGCAAACGCGAGAAGATGCAGATAACGAATCATTTGTACCAAAAGTAGGCGTGCTTTATCACCCAAATGCTTCTGCAACTATATACGCTAGTTACTCAGAAGGTTTCGAGCCTCAAGGTAGTGAAACCTTAATTGATGAAACAGATGTAAATAACGGTATGAAATTAGATGCTATTACGTCTGAGCAAAGAGAGATTGGCATTAAATGGCAGTTATTTGATGACCGCCTAATGCTTACCAGTGCTATTTTTGATATTAGCAAAGAAGGTACTCTTGTTAGCGAACAGCTTGAAGTTCCTATTGGGTCATTCATAAGTGAAACAAACCAAGTAGGTGAACAACGTCATAAAGGCGTTGAGCTAAGCGCTCAAGGTGCCGCTACTGACCGTTTATTTGTTATGGCATCAACTATGTATCTAGATGCTAACTTTGAACGCGATGAAGAATTAGAAGGTAAACGCCCTACCGATGCACCAAAATGGTCGGCATCACTTTGGACACGTTATGAATTAAACGACGCAATTGCACTTAATGCAGGTGCTTTTTACGAAGGCGAGCGTTTTGCTGATAGCGCCAATACAATTACTAAAGATGCGTACACTCGCGTTGATGTAGGTGCTACTTATAAATTTAACTTAAGTAATACCGATATTAATTTACGCCTTAATATCGAAAACTTATTTGATAAAAACTATTTAGGTGGTGGCGGTACTAGTAATGTAACTGTTGGCGAAGGCACAAATCTTCGTTTAGCTGCGCAATTTAGCTTTTAATTAAACGCTTAAAATAATAACTTAAAATAATAGTTTTAAAATATAGCCCGCGTACATTTACGCGGGCTTTTTTTATATCTAAACGTTTATACCTAACAGCATTAAACCTATTACAAAGCCTATTCATCTCATCTATTTTTTATCATGTTTGTTACATGTTCTAATAGCGCTAATTATTAAAAAGGCCTACCAAAATGAAAAAATTAATTACCGCACTGCTGCTTACTAGCAGTATGGCTGCAAACGCTAACAATGCCGAATTTACCCAAAAGCAATTACAACAAGTAGACGAAGTACGCACTTCTGCACTAAATAGTGATTTAAGCTATAAATTACTAGAGTCATTAACAACTGAGGTTGGCCCTCGCTTACCTGGTACTGAAAATGATAAAAAAGCAGTGGGCATGGGCTAAAGCTAAATTTAATGAGCTTGGTTTTGATAAAGTATGGCTTGAAGAAGCAACCTTCCCTGAATGGCGCCGTTATAG
>NZ_DRGM01000127.1 GCF_011050055.1 Pseudoalteromonas prydzensis
CGCGTTTTTAATCGGGCATCTCTGGTATACGGGAAGTTAGGAATAGTAGACAAGCTAGACTCAATGATAATGACAAATGTATGGGTATTAGATCATAAAAAGAAGGTAATTAAAATAGATCATGAATTAAATGTTTTTGGTATAAGTGTCCGACAAAACACACTTAGCATGTCCCCGGTCGATGATAGTGTCGCATTTGTATGTGGCTCGCTACCGCTGTGGGCAATACGTCATCGCCATGCTCCAAATTGAGAAGCCCGATTAGCAATAGTCGGGCTTTTATGTTTAGAATATCGCGCGAACGCTGAGGGCGTAACGTCGGTCAGTGGTAAAGCTAAGTGCTTCAGTTTTGGTTCCATCTTGGTCCAATTGATACTGGGTTTTTGTTTCGGTATCAAGCAAGTTGCTCGCTTCAAAACCTATTTTCCAATGATCATTGATTGTGTAGTACAGACTGGCGTCCATCATGCCTGAAGCTTCAGCATAAGCCGGTACGTACTCTTCAGATTCTCGTAGGGTCAACAGGTATTCAGAGCGCCAAGTATAAGCTAGACGAAATGAAATGTTTTCGTACTCATACATGCCAATCACATTCAAATTTTGGTCTGAATAGCCTTGTAGTGGTAAATCACTAAATACGCGGAAGGTGTTACGATTATCCGCAATAGGGTTACCGTTTTCATCAAAGCCAAGGGTACCTGCAGATACTTCGTTTGGATCCTCTAAACCGTCTTGGTCTATATAGGTGTAGTTAAATTGTAATCCTAAACCACTTAATGCACCAGGCAACATGTCATAGAATTGAGAGTAGGAAAACTCAGCTCCACGGATGGTGCCTGAACCCGTATTTGCAGGCCCATAAGCAGATACATCGTAAATTTCGTCATTGAAGGTAACATCTAAATCAAATGCTCTATTACGGATTATGTTACTTAACTCTTTATTAAATAACCCTACCGTGACATAGCCTGCGGGGGCGAAGTACCATTCAGTTGATAAATCGATATTAATTGACTCTTCAGGTTTCAGGTTTGGATTGCCTGATAATGCTGTCAGCTCTATATCATCAAGTGCAACAACCGGGTTATTTGCTTCATCATAGTCGGCACCAGGGGTTTGGAGTCGGCGAGTGTAATCTAAATTAAGAATACTGATATTACGGGCATCAACTAGGCTTGGGTAATACAATGCTTTTGATGCTCCAAACCGAACAACAACATCTTCGCTTATGGCAAAGCTTAAATTTAGGCTTGGTAAGATAGTGTTGTAGTCGGTGCCGTCAACAGTACTTAACTGAGATTCACCATTGGCAATATCATAGTAACGCTTATACTCAGCCTGTTGCATTACTTCATTTAATGATGTGCCTGGTTCACCGCGTTTAATTACTTGTGGTTGCACAAAGGCGCCAGTTGATTGCAATTGATAATTAACATAGCGCAAACCAATATTACCTGTAACTGGAATTGCTAAATCTATAAAATCAAAATCGCTGCGAATGTAAAATTCACTACGCTTTTCATTTGTTGAGCTAATGTTATGGGCTGCAAAGGGCCCTTCGATACGATTATCTTTATCTGCATAAGGTACATAAGTGCCGGAGCACGCACCATTGTTTGCTGCGCTATTTGTGGCATTATGCCAACCATCCTGACAGCCTTGACGCAATGAGTCTGCGTAGTTTTTAACTAGCTCCATACTTGGGAATAGGAAATTATCCACGTTTCCCTGTAGCACTTGACCATGGTAATAGTCTGAAAAGTCTACGCGTTCAAATAGTTCTGGGCGATTGACCGCTGCTGCAGCATTACGATCTGCTTGTATCCAAGGGGTGCCAATTGCAGACCAGCCTTCATAGGCTGTATCGCGCACGGTTAGGTCTTTATCTGAGACATAAAAACCCGCTTTAATGTTTGTGAAATTACCATCAAGTTCATAATTTATATCAAACTTAAAACTGTTTGCGGTTGCGGTATTATGCTCTTCTTGTTCCATGCCACTACCTAGAAATAAATTAGGCACGGGGCCATCCCAGTCTTCATTTGGTGACCAGCCCGCGGTCATTATGTTGTCACTGATAAACTCAACAGTTGGTCTATCGCCTCGCATATCCAGAAAATACGGTGATACAGCATGAACATGATTACCTCGAGTTTGACCTGACATGCTGTAATTATTAACGACTTTCTCTGAGTCTACATATTGGTAATCAAACTCTAGCGTGAGCCTATCGACTGGTTTTAAAACAAGGTTAAATGAGGTGTCCTCTACGGTGCTCTCATTATAGTTCCAACGGCTGCGATAGAAAAAAGGCGTTTCTGGGCTGACACCTAGCGCAATACCAGATGTTATAAAGCCATTCTCTGTAGTTAGTGGGTAACCATTTGCTGAATCATCTTGCCAATTTTGGGATGACCCCATAAAGCCTCTAAAGCCTTGTGCTGCTTGGCCGATTTGGCGCTCATTCCACTCTAATGATGCTTTTGAGTTGATATGCTCTACTGTCGCGACTATTTTGTCATCGTCACTCGCCCATTGTAATGAGCTGGTGAAGCCTGTTCGTTTACGGTCGTTAGTTGCTGTACTCATATGAATCGCTGCTGGTACATACCACACACTATTTGCTGGTTGACCTGGAAGTGCTGCACCGTCTACAGGTGAGCTTGGATCAACGCCGGTGATACCACCCCATTGATCAAGCGTAGGTATGAAGGAATCGCCACGAGCATGAAAGTTACCTAAACCCACGCCGTCGCCACGGGTCTTATATTCAGATTGAGATGCCGCAATTAAAAAGCCAAACTTACCAGCACTCGTATCCCAGTTATCAGAGAAAAGCGCTGAGAAAGAGGGAGTGGTTTCATCGCGGAAATCACTGTAGTTTGCTTTGGCGTTAAAAGAAATTATTTGATCTGTAGAATCAAAGGGCTTACGGGTAATTAAATTAACGGTACCGGCAACACCACCTGAAATAAGGTCGGCAGTTTGATTTTTCACTACTTCTACAGCACTGAGTAATTCGGCAGGAAAATCTTCATAGCTTAAGCCGCCAGATGGATTCGCACTGAATGCATCACGACCATTTACTTCAGAACGGACTCGGTCCAAACCGCGTACTAAAACGCCAGTACCTTCGTCAGCATAATGCTTTGGATCACTCGATGATGCAAAGCGTTCAATGGTGACGCCTGGCACACGCTGCAAGGCTTCGGTTACAGACTTGTCGGGCAAGGCGCCAATATCAGAAGCGGTAATTACGTCTTTTACGGTGTCGGCATAACGCTTAAGATTTTGCGCGCTATTGATACTGCCTCGGATCCCTGTTACTTCGATTACTTCAATTGCTTCATCTTTATTAGTATTAATGACATCGCTGTCATTTTGTTGCGAAGTTTGAGCTGAGAGTAACAGTGGGCATAAACCCAATAACGCATAAGAAATCGCTACGCTAAGCCGAGTTTTAGTGCGTTTTATATTGCTATAATTGCTATCGATGACTAGTTTTGACATGGTTTAATCTCTTTTGTTTCTTATTATAACCAGTGTTAGTTTGACTGACTAATAGCCAGAAAAGCTATTCCCTTTAACCGACATTACGACCTAATATGCCAAGTATTAAATTATACGCTATGCAGTATGTGGTCATAAAACGGCACAAAGTAACATTTTATTAATAATGCACCGTTACTTTTTAACACAAAAAAAGATAAAGTAAACGTTTCAATTAAAATATTTCTAATAATGCAATTTTGCAGAGGCAGTTGCTTGGCAGGGTAAAAGAGCTTTTCAGTAGCACTAAAGTTTAGATATAAAAGAGCGGTTAATAGAGAAGAGCGTTGATTAAGTCGTTCTGTCCATGAATAAAATTAGATCAAAAACGCCAGCATGCAGCCGGCGTTTAAATTCGGTTTTAAAGCGAGTTATTACGCTTTTGGTCCGGCATTTTTGATTTCATCTGAAACATCGTATTTTGCGAAGTTTTCTGTGAAATCAGCGGCTAACTTAGCTGCATATTCAGCGTATTTAGCTTTATCTTCCCAAGTGTTGATTGGGTTAAGTAGCTCGCTGTCAACGCCAGGCACTGCAACTGGTACGTCTAGGTTAAGTACGTCGATATGTTGAGTTTCTACATCGACAAGTTTACCCGATACGATTGCATCAACAACAGCGCGGGTAGTTGGAATATCAAAACGTTTACCAGTGCCGTAAGGGCCACCAGTCCAACCAGTGTTAACTAGGTATACCTTAGCGCCAAACTCACGTACACGCTTCATAAGAAGCTCTGCGTATACACCTGCTGGACGTGGGAAGAAAGGTGCGCCAAAACAGGTTGAGAATGTTGATTCAATATCGCTGGTAGAACCAATTTCAGTTGAACCCACTTTTGCAGTGTAACCGCTTAGGAAATGAAACGCTGCCGCTTCTTCGCTAAGGATTGATACTGGTGGTAATACGCCACTTACATCACAGGTTAAGAATACCACTGCTTTTGGCTCGCCTGCGCGGTTTTCTACTTTACGCTTTTCAACGTGCTCAAGCGGATAAGCTGCGCGGCTATTTTGCGTTAGGCTAGTATCATGAAAATCAGGGATACCTTTTTCATCAAGTACCACGTTTTCTAAGATAGTACCAAAGCGGATTGCATTCCAAATAACAGGCTCATTCTTTTGTGAAAGGTCGATACACTTAGCGTAACAGCCACCTTCAATGTTGAAAACACTGCCAGGTGCCCAGCCGTGCTCATCATCACCGATTAAAAAGCGAGTTGGATCGGCTGATAAAGTTGTTTTACCTGTGCCCGATAAACCAAAGAACAATGCTGTATCGCCAGCTTCGCCTACGTTAGCTGAGCAGTGCATTGGTAATACACCTTTAGCTGGAAGGAGGAAGTTCTGCACAGAGAACATCGATTTTTTCATTTCACCGGCATAACGCATACCTGCAAGCAGTACTTTGCGTTGTGCAAAGTTGATAATAACAGTGCCGTCGCTGTTGGTGCCATCACGTTCTGGGTCACAAACAAACGAAGGTACATTCATTACCTGCCACTGGGGTAAATCAGATGCATTATAAGAGTTAGGTTCGATAAACATGTTTTTGGCAAAAATATGATGCCATGCAGTTTCTGTAGTAACGACTACAGGTAAATAGTGCTCTGGATCAGCGCCAACTTCAAGGTGAGAGATGAAGTGGTCGTTGCTCTGCACATGTGCTTCTACACGTGCCCATAAAGCGTCAAATTTATCTGCATCGAAAGGGCGGTTTACATTACCCCACTGGATTTCATTTTCAGTACTTGATTCTTGAACAATAAAACGATCTTGTGGTGAACGGCCAGTACGACGACCAGTGTTCGCAACAAAAGCTCCATTGGCGGCTAAAGTCCCTTCGCCACGACGGATCGCGTGTTCGACAAGTTCAGCTGCAGTTAGATCGACAAAACGAGTAGCGCTTGAAGTCATGTTTATACCTAAATTGTGTGAGATTGAACGGGATAGCTCTGGGGTTCTTGTTTCCCTTTAAGCTGTAATTATAGTAACAGATGGATTAGGGATATTCGAGTCTATGAAAGGCCTAAAAACACATATATTTGGCAAAAAACATGAATAATTTCAATGATACCGGTGTCATAAAAATCATTAAATTCATGACACCGGTATCATCTCTGCGCACAAAAAAGCCGCAATAAATACGGCTTGAGTTTTGTGGTTTTTTTGAACGATGCTATTAGTTGAAAATACTCTTCACATCTTGTTCGTTAAAAATGTAATCTTTTAAGCAATAGTGACAGCTGATTTTTACTTCACCATTTTCAATAACGTCATCTAATAAAGCTTGTTGACCTATATTAACGAGCGCAGTGATGGTTTTTTCTCTACTACAACCACATTTAAACTGGATTGCTTGCGGCTCGTATACTCGAGGATTATCTTCATGGTAAAGACGTGTTAGCACAGTGGCAGCATCAAGCTCTAATAACTCTTCATCTTTAATAGTATTGCTAAGTGCTTCTAAATGAGTAAAGTCAGTAATCGACTTTTCTTTATTTACAGGTAACACCTGCAATAATAGACCAGCAGCTTTAGCGTGGCCTGCGGTGGTATCCGTGGCAAACCAAAGACGTGTTTGTAGCTGTTCTGATTGTGTAAAGTAAGCTTCAAGGCAAGCCGCAAGAGTGTCATGTTCAAGTGGCACGATACCTTGGTAACGCTCTCCCTTTGTTGGAGTGATGGTTAATACCATAACGCCATTGCCAATTAAGTCTTGAATGGTTGAGCCTGTTACTTCACTTTGTAGGCGGGCAATACCGCGCATATTTTGTTGATGATCACCATTAATCACTGCGTACTTCACAGGGCCATCGCCTTGTAGTTGTACGGCTATATCACCTTCAAATTTTAAGGTGGCGGTAAGTAGGCAAGTTGCCACCAGTAATTCACCCAACAAAGCTTGCACGGGGGCTGGGTAATTATGATTAGCAATCATTTCATTATAAGCTTGCTCTATTTGCACGAGTTCGCCTCGGACGTCTAGTTGATCAAATGTATAACGATGAAGTAGATCTTGTTGCATGAGTGGCTTTACCTAACTTGATTTCATTTTTAAAAGTTCGCGTCTTTGCTTTTTATCTGGTTTACGATCCGGATGCGGTGCAAAAAAGCTATTGTTTTTACGCGCGATGCTATTGGCTTCGCGTTTTTCGATACTTGCATCGGATTCTTGATACAAGGTTTGAGCAATGGGGGCACTTAAGCGTTTATCAAGTAATTTAAGCACAGTGATAACTTTTTCATCAACTCCTTGAGCAAGTTTAATCACGGCATCTAGTTCAACTATTTTGCTAGGTTTAGTGCGTTGACCATTATAATGTACTTTACCACCTTGCACCATGTCCCGTGCAATGGCGCGGGTTTTATAAAAGCGTGCAGCCCACAACCATTTGTCTAAACGGATACTCATTGTTTCATCTTTTGACATAGCATTACGGGTGTTACTTTTTGACACAATTGTACTCTTTAAAAGCGCGGCTCTGTAAGGCAAAATTTAGCATGAAACTTACTAACAAAGAAATAGTCGAAGCTTTTCACACTCATCGTAAGCGTTAATTTACCCTGTTTACAAAGTTTAATATTAGTGTGCTTGTTGAATGAAAAATGAAAAGGTACTATAGGCCAGCGATAAAGCAGTAAATTAAAATAAGAACATCATTTATGGAACAACAATTACAACAGCTAAAACACTTAGTCAGTAAATTACCCCATGCTAAATTGAGTTGGGTGGTAACGCTTTTAGCCGTTGTTTATATTGCCTTTTTAGCTGCGAAATTATTTTGGCTACTCTGGCCAATGCCTGCAAATTCAAGCCTTTCTCCTAGCTATATTAATACTGCTACAGGTAAACCTGAGCGTGTTAACACGCGCTCAATTTTAGAGCAAAACTTGTTTGGTAAGGCCGATGCTGCGCCTAAAAAACCAGCAAGCAAACAAGCACAAGTCATTAACAATGCACCAGAAACGCGATTAAGTATTAATTTAACCGGTATTGTCGCGGTCAGTGGCAACGACCTGACTGGCTTGGCAATTATTGAATCTCAAGGGCAACAAACAACCTATCTAGTTGATGACGTTGTGCAGGGGACTCGCGCAAAACTTGCGCAAGTATTACCAGATCGGGTGATCTTAGATGTCAGCGGTCGTTTTGAAACATTAATGCTAGATGGTATGGACTTTACTAAAAAAGTATCAATGCCTGTGCTCGCTGAACGCGATAGTGATGAGCCAGAACTTGGCGCCGGCCCGCAAATGGAAAGTGACCGCCAAATTGATGTAACAGCGAACCAAGATGTAAAAGAAGAGATTATAGAAACCCGCGAAGAGCTATTAAAAGATCCCGGTAAACTATTTGACTATATTCGAGTATCTCAGGCTATGAAGGACGGTGAACTAATTGGTTACCGCTTAAGCCCAGGCAAAGACCCTGCTTTATTTACGAAGATGGGATTACAAAATAATGATTTAGCTGTTTCAATTAACGGCTATCAACTAACTGATTTACAACAGGCCATGTCAGCTATTAATGAGCTGCGTAATAGCACCGATGCAAACATCACGATTGAACGTGAAGGCGAGCAAATCGATGTACAATTTAGCCTGCAATAACCTAGCTTTGGAGTTCTAATATAATGGTTCACGCGCTACACCTCAAAAAAATCAGAAAAGGGTTAGCTAAGTACGCAACACTTTTTTTTGCGGCTAGTTTATCTCTATCGGTGTCTGCCGTGGAGTATGCTGCAAACTTTAAAGGGACCGATATTAACGAGTTTATAAATATCGTTGGTAAGAATCTGAATAAAACCGTCATTATCGACCCTAACGTGCGTGGCAAAGTAAATGTGCGCAGTTATGAATTGATGGATGAAGCACTTTATTATCAATTCTTTTTAAATGTTTTAGAAGTTTACGGCTATTCAGTGGTTGAAATGGATAATGGCATTTTAAAGATAGAAAAAAGCTCTGATGCTAAAAAATCAAACGTGCCGTTAGTCACTGAAGATGACCAAGCGCGTGGTGATATGATGATCACCCGTGTGGTACGCGTTAAAAACGTCAGTGTACAAGAGCTCGGCCCATTAGTGCGCCAGTTTAGCGATCAAAAAGATGGTGGCCATGTGGCTAACTTCAACGCTGCTAACGTAATGATGTTGACCGGTCACGCAGCATCAGTAAATCGGTTGGTAGAAATTATTCGCTCGGTAGACCAAGCGGGTGATAAACGCGTTGATATTGTAAAGCTAAAGTTTGCTACCGCTGACGATGTGGTATCTGTGGTTGATAATATTTACAAAGATAGCGGTAAAGGCAGCATTCCAGAGTTTTTGATCCCTAAAGTAGTCGCGGATGGCCGTACAAATAGCGTGATTGTCAGTGGTGAAGGTCAAGCCAGAACCCGCGCCATCGAATTGATCAAACGCCTTGATGGTGAATTACAAAGCCAAGGTAATACCAAGGTTATCTACCTAAACTATGCTAACTCGGAAGATTTAGTTAAAGTATTGCAAGGGGTTAGTAAAACGCTTGCGGAAGAAGGTCAAGGTGCAGCGACTAAAACTCGCAGTCGCAGCCAAAATGAAACCAGTATCGAAGCTCACCCTGATTCAAACTCATTGGTCATTACTGCCCAACCTGACACTATGCGTTCATTGGAGTCAGTGATTGAACGGCTTGATATTCGCCGTGCCCAAGTACTTGTTGAAGCAATTATTGTTGAAGTAATGGAAGCCGATGGAATTAACTTTGGTCTGCAATGGATTTCAGAGCAAGGCGGTATGATGCAGTTTAACAACGGCAGTACCGTACCGGTTGGTTCTTTAGCTGTGGCTGCTGAACAAGCCCGTGATAAAACAGTGAAGAAAAATGTTGTAGGCACGGACTCTGGTAATGCGACTGAATATGAAGAAACTATTGAGGGTGATCTTGGCCCGTTAGGCGCGTTATTAGGGGGCATCAATGGCTTAGCCATGGGTATTGTTAAAAATGACTGGGGCGCGATCATTCAAGCGGTCTCTACCGATACTAACTCTAATATTCTTGCCACGCCTTCTGTTACTACGATGGATAACGAAGAAGCATCAATAATTGTTGGTCAAGAAGTACCAATTATCACCGGTTCACAAACCGGGTCTAACAATTCAAATCCATTCCAAACAGTTGAACGCCAAGAAGTGGGTGTCAAACTGAAAGTAACCCCGCAGATTAATGATGGTACTGCTGTGCAGTTGACTATCGAGCAAGAAGTGTCAGGTGTTAGTGGCGCGACCTCTGTGGATATTTCAATTAATAAACGCGCAATTAAAACTACGGTTATGGCCGATGATGGTGGCATGGTCGTGCTTGGTGGTCTAATAGATGAAGACGTGCAAGAAAGTGTCTCGAAAGTACCAATATTAGGTGATATTCCTATTCTTGGGCACTTATTCCGCTCAACCAGCACCAGCAAGCGTAAACGTAATTTAATCGTGTTTATTCGCCCAACCATTGTTCGTGATGGTATAAAAATGAATAAGCTGAGCCACAGTAAATATAACTTTATTCGTGGTGAGCAGTATAAACAAAAACAAGATGGTATTGATCTAATGCCTTTAACTGATGTGCCAATCCTACCTGAGTGGAATGATGCATTAGTACTGCCACCGACGTATGAAGAGTATTTAAAGCAGCAAAACGCGGATGAGCGTAATAATGACTGATGCAATCACCGAGATCACCGCAGAGTCCCCACAGCCGCTAGATAATAGCGAGCTGATGACCAGTAATGATTTAGTTGAGCTGCCTAATAAGCGCTTGCCGTTTTCGTATGCGCGACGTGCTGGCATGTTATTAAGCAAAAATAATGATGACCGGGTGGTTTTCTATCGTGGTGAGCTTGATATAGATGCCTTATTAGAAGTGCGTCGCATTGCTGGGCATGGCTTTACGCTTGAACACTTAGCTGATGACAAGTTTGAGTTGTTATTAGAAGCATCGTATCAACGCGATAGCTCTGAAACCCAGCAAATGATGGAAGATATCGGTAACGAAGTGGATTTATTTTCACTGGCTGAAGAAATGCCGCAGACTGAAGACTTATTAGCGGGTGATGATGATGCGCCAATTATTAAGCTGATCAATGCCATGCTCAGTGAAGCGATTAAAGAAGGTGCCTCGGATATTCATATCGAAACCTTTGAGCAAGAGCTGGTGATCCGTTTCCGGGTTGATGGTGTACTTAAAGAAGTGTTAAAACCAAACCGTAAGCTGGCCTCGTTATTAGTGTCGCGTATTAAAGTAATGGCGAAGCTCGATATTGCCGAAAAGCGTATTCCGCAGGATGGCCGGATTAGTTTACGGATTGCTGGACGTGCAGTTGATGTCCGGGTATCAACTATGCCATCAAGTTTTGGTGAGCGGGTTGTACTGCGGTTACTTGATAAAAATAACGCGCGGTTAAACCTTGAAGATTTAGGTATGACGCTGCGCAATCGTGAATTGTTCTCTGATTTGATCAGCAAGCCGCACGGAATTATTTTGGTGACCGGTCCAACTGGTTCCGGTAAAAGTACCACGCTTTATGCGGGCATGAGCCAAATTAACTCTCGCGATCGGAATATTTTAACGGTTGAAGATCCCATCGAGTATGAAATTCCTGGTATTGGACAAACACAAGTAAACACTAAAGTTGATATGACCTTTGCCCGTGGCTTACGGGCAATCTTACGTCAAGATCCAGATGTCGTAATGGTTGGTGAAATACGCGACCTTGAAACCGCGCAAATTGGCGTACAAGCTTCATTGACGGGTCACTTGGTGATGTCAACATTGCACACCAATACCGCAGCCGGTGCAATATCACGGATGGAAGATATGGGCGTAGAGCCTTTCTTATTATCATCCTCTTTGCTCGGCGTGCTATCACAACGACTAGTACGTACTTTATGTAACAGCTGTAAAGAAGCACATGTTGCCGATGAGCGCGAGTGTGAATTACTCGGCGTACCATTTGTAAATCCGCCGACCATTTACCGAGCAGTTGGCTGTGAAGAGTGTAACTTTAATGGTTACCGTGGTCGTACCGGTATCCATGAGTTACTGGTAGTTGATGAAACTGTCCGCGAGCTGGTGCACAGTGGTAAGGGCGAGCAAAGTGTTGAAAAGTACATTCGCAAACATACGCCAAGTATTCGCCAAGATGGTTGTAGTCGTGTATTAGCTGGTAAAACCACCCTTGAAGAAGTATTACGTGTAACACGTGAGGAAGGCTAACCATGGCAGCATTTGAATACCGCGCGCTCGATGCTCGCGGCAAAGAGAAAAAAGGTATTCAAGAGGCGGATACTGCGAAACAAATACGCCAATCGTTACGCGAACAAGGGCTTACGCCGCTCGAAGTGGTTCCGGCCGCAGAAGGTGATAAGCAGGTAAAAGGTGAAAAAAGCTCACTGTTTGGCAGCTTTTTTAAAGCAAAAATATCCACCGCTGATCTCGCGTTGATCACACGCCAACTCGCTACCTTAATTCAATCGGCATTGCCAGTTGAGGGAGCGGTGATGGCGGTGGCTGAGCAATGCGAAAAACCGCGTATGAAACGTATGCTAATGTCGGTGCGTTCAAAAGTTGTTGAAGGTTATACGCTTGCTGACGGTATGTCAGAATTTCCGCATGTGTTTGATAATTTATATCGCGCTATGGTCGCTGCGGGTGAGAAGTCAGGCCACTTAGACGCGGTATTGAACCGTTTGGCCGATTACACGGAGCAACGCCAGCACATGCGTAGTCAAATAACGCAAGCAATGGTATATCCGGTGATCTTAGTGATATTTGCCATTGGTATCGTTTCAATACTATTAGGTACTGTGGTGCCTAAGATATTAAAGACATTTGAAAAGTCGAAACAGGTTTTGCCCTGGACAACCGAGTGGGTAATGGCTGCCAGTAACTATGTACAAAATTATTGGCTCATTACTTTGGTATTATTCACCGCGGCGGTCATTGGTATTAAGCATGCGCTAAAACAGCCAAAGATCCGTTTTTGGTATGATTCGAAAATTTTGATGATGCCGGGCATTGGTAAAGTAGCGCGTAGTATTAATACCGCCAGATTTGCCCGTACCTTGAGTATTTTGTCGTCAAGCTCAGTGCCATTACTGGAAGGTATGCGTATTTCCGGTGGTGTATTGATCAATGAAAAAATCAAAAAAGCAGTGGCCGATGCTGCTACTCGTGTCAGTGAAGGGGCGAGTTTAAGAGCCTCTTTACAGCAAACTAAATTATTTCCACCGATGATGCTGCATATGATCGCCAGTGGTGAAAAATCAGGTGAACTCGAGCAGATGCTTGAGCGCGCTGCAAACAACCAAGATCGTGAATTTGAAACCATGGTAAATGTCTCGCTAAAACTGTTAGAGCCTGCGATGATAGCGTCCATGGCGGTTATTGTGTTATTTATCGTAATGGCCATATTACAACCCATTATGGCAATGAATAAAGCGATTGGACTTTAACTATTTTAGGGATTTCGTAATGCATTTTTAGCGTGTTACGATAGTTAATTATTAAGAACAACAGAGGTATGTACGTGAATAAACAAGCAGGTTTCTCATTACTCGAAGTTATGGTGGTACTGGTTATCATTGGCATGATCATGTCAATCGTGGCACCCAATATTATGGGCCAGCAAGAAGAAGCGGCATTAGATAAAGCGCATCTTGATATTCAGCAACTAGAAGATGCTATGAGTCTTTATAAATTAAAGAACAAAGCGTACTTAACCACAGAGCAGGGCCTTGAAGGGTTAGTAACTAAAACTAGCATTGAGCCAGTACCAAAGCGTTTTCCTGATGGTGGCTTTATTTCTAAATTACCTGAAGATCCATGGGGTAACCCGTACCAGTTAATCAGCCCAGGCGAAGTAGGCAAAATTGATATCTTTTCAATGGGTCCAGACGGTGAAGTAGGTACTGATGACGACATTGGTAACTGGGATGAAGAAAAATAATAATGCATCTTGAAGTAAAGGCGTTGTTACACTCAGCACTGAGCTTAGCATGTTGTTAAGTGCTAATGAGTCACGCCTTGCAAAGCTAAAGTCACCGCGCCGTGGCTTTAGCTTAATTGAAATTTTAGTTGTGCTGGTGGTGATCGCTTTTGCCACTAAAATGGTGGTATACAGCCTTGATGGCGGCGACGAAGATGAGCTGGATAAACAAGCACTGAGACTGCATACCACTATTAATATGGCCTCTGAATTTGCAATATTAAATCAGCTTGAACTAGGTTTTCACTTAGATAAAAACAGCTTCGAGTTTTTAGTGTTTGATGGTGAAAAGTGGATCACTTTTGACCGTGAAAAGCTATTTGCGCCAATTACCGTTGATGAACGTTTAAAGTTAACCCTCAACTTAGACGATCTAGCATGGTCACAGGATAACTTACTCGAGCAATCCAATTGGCGCGAGTTAATGAGTGGCGGCGACGACGAAAGTTTACTTGAATTGCAAAAAATGAAAATCCCGCAAGTGCTAATTTTATCTTCTGGTGAGGTGAGTGCATTTCAACTTATCTATGAATTAAAAGATGAAAAAGAACCCGTGTATTTCATCGAAGGGGAATTTTCGGCACCGGTTAACTTACGCAGAGAGCCAGAATAATGCATAGCAAATACCAAGGTTTTACCTTATTAGAAGTTATGGTGGCGCTGAGTATTTGCGCCATGGCTGGAATTGCTGCGATGCAAGCGACTGGTGAGCATATCAATCACTTATCAAGCTTGGAAGAGCAAACTTATGCGTCTTGGGTCGCTGAAAATGTACTGATCGAGCAGCGCACCTTAGGTGAAAAGTGGCAAGGTAAAAATGGCACCAAAGGCACTGAAACAATGGCCGGTATTGACTGGTATTGGCGCCAAGATACTGAAGCGACAGCCGATAAAAGTTTTGTAAAAGTGACGATTAATGTATTTAGTGATGAAAAGCTAGAACACTCAGTTTATGAGCTAAGTAGTTATTTAAATAAAGGCAGCAAATAAGTGAAACAGCGCGGTTTTACACTCTTAGAAGTGATGGTAGCGCTGGGTATTTTAGCCTTTGTGGTGCTAGCGACTCACCAAATTCTTGATTCGACCACCAAAGCGAAAGATGCATCAGATGCAAAAATTGCTGAGTTAAATGGCTTGCAAACCACCTTTAGGTTAATGGATCAGGATTTCAGTCAAATGACTAAGCGGGTAGTGCGCAATGAAGCCGGTGATGTGCAAGAACAATACTTACTTGCAGGACGTTACACCCTAGATAGCCAATATGATGGCATTGGCTTTGTGCGTGATGGCTGGATCAACCCAATCAATTTGCTGCCACGTTCAGAGTTGCAAGCCGTCGGGTATCGGGTTATTGATGATAATCTTGAGCGCATATATCGGGTTTATGTTGATCAGCTCGATAACCTTGAGCCGCGTGTACAAGTTATTCTTCACGATATTGAAGACCTTAAATTTGAATTTCTAGATGAAAAGAATGAATGGCAAGAGCAATGGCAAATTAAAGCATTGCCAAAGGCGGTGGCGGTCACAATCCAACAAATTGAAGCAGAACCTATAAGACGCGTTTTTTTAGTACCAGGTAACGGGAAGGCGGGAGGTTTAAGTGAACCATAAATCTCAACATGGCGCCGCGCTTATCATTGTTTTGTTTATTGTTGCCTTGGCATCAATTTTAGCCGTAGAGATGAGTGCTAATTTACTCGTACAAGTGCAGAAAAGTACTAATATACAAGGTCACCAGCAAGCTAAGTGGTATGCCTATGCAGCTGAAGAGCTTGCCATAAAAGCAATCTTACAAAGCAAAAAAGACGACCCTGATAAAACCACCTTAAAACAAATATGGGCGCAACAAGGCGATATACCTTATCCGGTCGATAATGGTACTTTGCAAGGTAATATCACTGATTTGCAGGCTTGTTTGAACCTCAACGCATTACGTGCTCAAGCGGCGCAAACGGGCAGTGGCAGCGCGAATAAAACCAATCCTGCACATTCGGCGCTATTAGCACTATTGGAAAATATAGAAGACTTGCCAGCAGAAGAATCTGAAGAAGCAATGGCAGATAGCGTATACGATTGGCTCGATGAAGATAGTATTACTTATCGCTCTGGCGCTGAAGAAGACGAATATTTATCGCGTAAATCACCGTATATGACCGCGAATAATTATTTTGCATCAAGCTCAGAGTTACGTTTGGTTAAAGGGTTTAATCCATTAGTGATGGAAAAAATCTTGCCCTATGTATGCGTGATCCCTGGCAGCGAGTTATTAGCGATTAATGTTAATACCATTGCTCCTGAGCAGGCATTATTATTGAGTGCATTGATTGATGGCTTAAGTGAATCAGGAGCGCAAGCTGTGTTATCTGCTCGTCCTGAAGATGGCTTTACTGATATTGAAGAATTTTTTGAACAAGTGAATCAACAAGGGGCGCAAAATGTTAAGTCTGTTGAGAAATTGTTCACCATAAAGAGCGAATATTTTAAACTACAAGCGCAGGCTAAATTTGTCGATCTGCGTTTTTCGATGACCACTTTACTGCAAGCCAAAGATGGCGAAGTAACTATACTGGCGCGAAAATTTGGAGGCGTACAGTGACTGAGATACTATTGATCCGCACGGGTCAAACTCAACAAGAAAGTATAAATTGGCTGATTTACTCACCATTAGAACAAGAAATAATTGCCAGTGGCGAATTACCCAACGCTGAGCAACTGAGTGAGCTAGCTGAAAAATCACAGAGCCGTGAAGTTGTGGTATTGCTGCCTTGTGATCAGGTGCAGCTAAAAACGGTAATACTACCAACTAAATGGAACCGCAAGCTTGAGCAAGCACTACCGTATATGCTCGAAGAAGAAATCGCATGTGATGTAGATGATTTATTTATTGCTATTGCTGAGCCTACAATGGTGGCGGATAAACATGCCATTAAAGTCGCCATGACAGATCGAGACTGGTTTGAAACGTGGCTAGCTGTATTTGCTGAGCATGACATTGAAGTGTTCAAACTGTTACCAGATGCCTTGTTATTACCTGTTGCAGAGAATGACGGTCTCAGTGTTATTGAACTTAATAATCAGTGGTTATGTAAGCAAGGTTCGTGGCGCATTAGTGCTGTAGAGCAAAGCTGGTTGGCTGAATATTTAACCGCACTTGGTCACCCAGATGTTGCCCATTACAGCCCCGCAGCTAATTTTCCTGAAACGGTTACTCTTAGCGCACAAACTGATGCCTATGATTTACCATTGGCGTTATTTGCCAAGCAATTACCAAATATTAAATTCAACCTGCGTCAAGGTCAGTATCAACTGAAAAAGAAAAGCGCATTATGGTGGGGATATTGGCAAAGTGCAGCAATTGCAGCAAGTATCGCGCTAGTTGGCTCTGTGGCTGTAAAAGGTTTTGAATTGCACCAGTTAAATAGCGAGCTTGAAATTGCTAAAACACAAGCCGTAGCACGTTACCAAGCCGCTTTTCCAGGTAAAACTGTACGGCCACATTTAATTAAAAACCAAATTCAGGGTGAACTGGCTAAATTAGAGGGCGGCAGTAGTGCAGGGTTTCTTGATTTAACCAATGAGCTTGTCAGTGTATTTAGCCAAGTTAAAGAATTTACCCCAGAGACATTGCGCTATGATCAACGTCGTAATGAACTTAGAGTTCGTGCCCGTGGCAAAGGCTTTCAAACTTTTGGCAAAGTTAAAGCAATCCTCGAACAACGCGGATTAACCGTAGACCAAGGCTCATTAAATAATGATGGCGACTTTGTAGTCGGTGAAATAAAACTCCGAGGTGCAGCATGAAACAACAACTTTTAAAACAGTGGCGTGGCTTAAAAGAACAAGAGCAACAGCTGGTGATGGTTGCGGGTGTTATTTTTGTCATTTTTGTTTTAGTCATGGGGATTTTTAGACCATTAAATAATGCCATTGCAGAAGCTGAAAAAAACCAACTTAAACAGCAAGAATTACTCACTTGGGTTGATAGCAGTATTGTTAAACTTAAAGCTGGCAATGTGCGTGCTGTAACGAGTGATCAAAACTTGAGTCAAATCGTGAATGCGAGTAGCCGTGGCCGCTACGATATAACCATAAGCAAAATGCAGCCTGGCGATAATACATTAAGATTAACCATCGACTCGGTACAGTTTAATAAACTTGTAGAATGGCTGGATGAGCTAGTAAATACACAAGGCGTATTGATTGCAAATTTAGATCTTAGTCGCGACGACAAACCAGGCTACGTGCGCGTAAGCCGACTGGTATTAGAGAAGTAAAGAATGAAAAAAATAGCGATTCTTATAGTAGTGTTTTTGTTTGGTTTTATCTTTTTTGCATTATTAAAAACGCCTGCTGCCGTTGCGCTTAATTTAGCAAACCCTTATTTACCAAAAGATCTGCAAATAGGTAAAGCTTCGGGCAGTATTTGGCAGGGGCGGATCATGCAGCTGCGTTATCAGGGCGAACAAATAAATAATCTAAACTGGGATGTTTCTGGTTGGGCATTGTTCACTGGGCAGCTCACAGGCAATGTAAAATTTGGTGACGCACGTAACACGGATGAAATGTCTGGCCGTGGTGATTTTAGTTATGGCTTATTTAATCAAGCCGTGGCTTTAAATGACGCCACTTTACGCTTAAGTGTTGAACGTGCGATGCAGCGCTTGCAGTTACCATTACCGATTAGCGCTAAAGGTCGGGTGATTGTTGAATTAGATCAATATAATTCCGGGTTGCCTTATTGCGAGGCGTTAAGCGGTGAAATTGCTAGTCCAAACATAGACGTGCAAGGACTATCTGGTTGGTTTAGTGTGGGCCCATTAAGTGGCAAGCTAAGTTGCAAATCAGGTGATATTGCGGTGTTAGTTGATCCAGAAAATCGTTTAGGCCTAGCAGCCGATGCCACCTTAAAAGCCAATCTGGATTTCAAAGTAGCAGGATATATCAAGCCTGAAGCATCGCTACCAAAAGAAGTACACGATGCCGCTAAATTTTTGGGTCGTGCAGATAGCGATGGCCGTTATCCATTAAATTTTTAAACAAGGCTGAATTGTTTTATGCAAATTCCTGAATTTACACAGCAACATGGCCAACAGTTAAGTGCCTATTTAGCGAGTCATGACGGTGCAATGACCTTAGTGCAAAGTAAAGGCTACTTGTTTGCGGTGATCTGCTCACCAGAGCCGTTAGATGTACATCAGTGGCTAGAACAGATTGTGCCAAATACAAACGGCCAACTGGAAGAGCAAGTGTTATTTGCCTTTATGGCCTTGTATCATCAGATCAGTGAGCAAGTATATGAGACGGGTTTTAAGCTGCCTGTCAGTCTACAAGTCAGTGGCGAAGATGACAGTTACCTTGATTTACATGAATGTCAGCAATGGTGCGAGGGTTTTGTACAAGGCGCACAAAGCTATATTGATAAGCTGTTGCAAGCAGATACTCTAACGGCCGATTTAATTGAAGCATTGCAAACTGCTTATGCGAGCTTAGGTTTTTTTGCTTTAGAGCCTGAGCTTATTAGCACCATCGCTCAACAAAATCAGCTTAGTGAAGTGCAGCTAAGCCAGCAACAGTTTGCAGTGATGGGGGATTTTGCACTAGGTTTTGCAGAGCTAATAGAGATCATCGCGGTACAAAGTGGTTTGTACGCTGAAGAAGATGATGGTTGGAGTTAGCGTTATGCTAAATCCAACACTATTTCAGTGCAGCCCTTCGGGCATTTAGCAACCCCTTGGCCGGGTTGCTGAGTTTTTAAATCCAAGGTTAATATGCCTTGGCATACTTCACATTTTACTGTTTGTCCTTTCGCGAGCTTTTTCAGCAGGTTCTTATGCTGATTAAAGGACGCACTGCTTTTTTTTGTTAGAGCTGAAAAGTCCACTATTTACCTCTTCGTTCAGCTAGTGCCGTTGCTGCAATGTCACACACTGTATTTAAGCGGTCTTCGTAAAAATATAAATTGAGATCTTTACTGCGACAATAACGGGTATGGAAAAGTTGTAACTGCTCATCGGTTTGCATGGTTTCTTCAAGGTATTCTAATTCAGTTTCTGAGAGTGTTAATTCAGACTTAATACGGTTTTTTGCCATGCTGGCAGCCGGTCCACGGTTTACGTTGCTAGCACTACTTAACAGGCCAACGCCTTCACCCAACAGTTTTTCTCTGGGTTCTTTTATCATTGGGTGATCAATTGTGAATAGTGCGAGTATCACTACTACGAGTACAAGGAATTTTTTCATATTATAAGTAAACTTTGATCTGAACGGGTACGAATTGACCACCAGTGTAATAAAATGGCCCGTTGTAAAGCAAGTAAGTTAGATGAATAAATTATTAGCGATCAACTTCAGCATTTTTAGCAATAGTAGGTATAATGGACAGGAACAATTAGATTTTTCAGAAATCTCTGAACTTTTACTGCACTGTGGTTCAGTTTGCACTATTTTTAAATATAAGCGGAGTGATCCGCTATTTAAATAGCGTTATATGATTGTTTGACTTTCATTCTCCAAGCGGCGTTGAGGAACTTCGATGGACAAGCAAATAAAAGTAAAAAACATTCCCAGTGAGGTAAAGATCGAAAAACCCGATCTGTATGCTCAGCAGGATAGATTTAACCCACGTAATCGTATTTATGTCCGTGCGGTAACTGGGTTGCATCAATTATTAAGACAGCGCATAGGTTTTCTTGGCATGTTGGCGTTTATGGCTTTGCCATGGATAAACTTTAACGACCAACAAGCTGTGCTGTTTGACCTTATGGGCCAAAAATATAACATCTTTGGGCTAACGTTATGGCCGCAAGATTTTACCATCCTTGCTTTTATTCTGATGCTTGCCGCATTTGCATTATTTTTAGTGACCACCTTTTATGGCCGGGTGTGGTGTGGTTACACGTGCCCGCAAACCGTCTGGACCTTCATTTTTATTTGGTTTGAAGAAAAGTTCGAAGGCACCGCCAATCAACGCAAAAAGCTAGATCAACGGCCGATGGACTTTGATAAGTTTTGCCGCAAGACAGCCAAACATACTAGCTGGGTGGCTTTCTCTTTGTACACGGCGCTGACTTTTGTCGGTTATTTCACTCCCATTCGTGAGCTATTACCGGATTTTGTTACCCTCAATGTCGGTGGTTATGCACTAGTAAGTATTGTTGTATTTGCGGTATGTACTTATGGCAATGCCGGTTGGATGCGCGAAATTATGTGCTTACATATCTGCCCATATTCACGTTTTCAATCGGCAATGTTTGATAAAGATACCTTCACGGTTAGCTATGATGAAAAGCGCGGTGAAAATCGTGGCCCACGTAGTCGTAAACAAGATCGAGAAGAGCTTAGCTTAGGTGACTGTATTGACTGTAATTTGTGCGTGCAAGTATGCCCAACGGGGATCGATATCCGCAATGGCCTGCAAGCTGAATGCATTAACTGTGGCGCCTGTATCGATGCCTGCGACGGGGTAATGGATAAGATGAATTATCCGCGCGGGCTTATCTCATATACCACTGAGCGTAACCTAGAAACGCCAGAGAATAAAACCAATCCGCTGCGCGCTAAGATTATTGGTTATAGTGTTATATTAGTGGTGCTAAGCGCTGCGCTGGTGGCTAATATCGTGATGCGTAAACCAATGGATTTAGATATTATTCGCGATCGAAATCAGTTGTATCGAGTCGATTTTAATGGTCTTGTCGAAAATACCTATACACTTAAGGTGATCAACAAAGCGCAATACGAGCAAACCTTTAATATCAAAGTGGCAGGGCTGGAGAACTTTAAATACATTGGTAAGCAAACTTTTACTGTACAGGCGGGAGAATCCCACAATGTGCCGTTGTCTTTAGTCATGGATCCTTATGATTTGAAAGCGCCAATGACAGAGTTTAATTTTGTGCTATCACCAGTGAACGACCCTAGTTCACAAATATCGCAGCCGAGTAACTTCTTTAAAGCGCGATAGTTAAGTACACTATAGATAAGTACATAAAAAGCGGGATGTTCCCGCTTTTTTTATAACTGATGAGAATTATGAGCAAATTTAGTTTTGTAGATCTTACCCCCGACTCGATTTTAGATGCGGTAGAAAGTATTGGTATTTATGCTGAATCTGGCTTACTCGCACTAAATAGTTACGAAAACCGTGTTTATCAATTTAAAGCGGACGATGGCCTACGTTATGTGGTGAAGTTTTATCGTCCAGAGCGTTGGAGTAAGGCGCAAATACTTGAAGAACATAGTTTCACATTTGAGTTAGCCGATGCTGAGGTACCTGTTGTTGCGCCGATCCGTCGTAATGGCGAAAGCTTGTTTGAACACCATGGTTATTTATTTACGCTGTTTCCAAGTGTTGGTGGTCGTATCTTTGAAATGGACAACCTTGATCAGTTAGATATGCTCGGGCGCTTGATTGGCCGGATGCACCAAGCAGCGAAAGGGAATGTTTTTAGCGAACGTCCGGTCATAGGATGTGATGAGTATTTAGATACAGCTAAAATTCAGTTACAAAACAGTAATCTGGTGCCTAGCAGTTTAACCACCGCATTTTATACTATTTTGGATATGGTGATCACGAAAACGAAATCACTCTATCAGCAAGGCGAAACTATTCGCTTACACGGCGATTGCCATGCTGGGAATATTCTCTGGGCAGGAGATGCATTAATGTTTGTGGATTTAGACGATAGCCGTCAAGGGCCAGCCATTCAAGATTTATGGATGATGCTCAGTGGCGATCGACACAATCAACTGTTACAGTTAGATACCTTAGTAGCAGCCTATGAAGAATTTTGTGATTTTGATCACACTCAGCTCAAATTAATTGAACCTTTACGCGCTATGCGTATGATTCATTACATGGGGTGGCTAGCTAAACGCTGGGAAGATCCGGCATTTCCACGGAACTTTTCGTGGTTCGCTGATGACAAATACTGGGAACAACAGATTTTAGCGTTAAAAGAGCAATATTCTGCACTGCAAGAGCCACCGTTAAAGTTGTTACCTAACTAATTATTAAAATATCGAAACGAGAGTCCAATGCTTAAAAAACTAAAACTGAGTTTATTATTGTTATGCCTACCTTTTGCAGCCATGGCTGCAGACTTTAAAGCTGGTGAACAATACGAAGTACTTAAAATCGAAAAAAGCAAAACACCTCAGGTCACTGAGTTTTTCTCTTTTTATTGTCCGCACTGTTTTAAGTTTGAAGCCGTTGCGAAAGCAATGGAAAAAAGCTTGCCTGCAGGCACTGAGTTTGTAAAAAACCACGTTAACTTTTTAGGTGGCCTAGCACCTGAGGTGCAATCTAACCTGAGTTATGCTTACATTATTGCCAAGCAGCATAACAAGGGCGAGCAAGTTGCTGAGCAAATTTTTCAGAGCATCCATGTACAACGTGCGCCGCTTGATAATATTAAAGACGTAAAAGCATTGCTCGACGTTAATGGCATTGATAGCGATACATTTGATAAAGATATTGCCAGCATGCCAGTTATTAGTGCTGAAAAAGCAATGCAAGATAAGCAGAATAAATTCTCACAAATGGGTGCTTTAACCGGTGTGCCAACCTTTATCGTTAACGATAAATACAAAATTAATATCAATACCATCAAGAGCCAACAGCAGCTTGATGAGTTAGTTGCCTTTTTATTAAAACAATAATTTTTGGAGTTTTTAGCAATGATCAAATTAGTTAAAGCTGGATTACTAGCGCTGTTATTACCATTAGCAGCAAATGCTGCAGCGACGTACGAAGAAGGTGTGCATTACGATGTAGTATCAGAACGCGCGAGTAAAAAACCGGAAGTAAAAGAGTTCTTCTCATTTTATTGCCCTGCCTGTAATAACTATGAGTCTTTATTGGCTGACGTAAAACCAAAACTGGATAAAAACGTAGAGTTCAAAAAGAGTCATGTCGATTTTGTTGGGGTTCGCGATACTGAAAATCAACAAATGATTTCTCAAGCACTGGCAACCGCTGAAGTGTTACCACAAAAAGATGCCATCATTGCAGCTATGTTCAGCCATGTTCACGTTAAGCGCGCTAAGTTTAATGAGTTAGCCGATGTTAAAGATGTGTTTGTAGCGCAAGGCGTTGACGGCGATAAATTCGACAAACTTTATAAAAGCTTTTCAGTACGTACTATGAGCTCAAAAATGAAGCGTGACCAAGATTACTACAAAGAAAAAGGCGCACTGCGTGGTGTACCCACTTTTATCGTAAATGGTAAATATAAGCTTAACTTAGGCCGTGAATCAGGTATTACCGAGCCAGAAGATATTAGTAAATTAATTAACTATTTAGCTGCAAAATAAGCGCAGTAAAATTTTATCATAAGCTCCGTACACGGAGCTTTTTTATTGGCAAAAATAACAATGCATAAAATCCTGGTTTCAAGCTGCTTGCTTGGCACACCTGTGCGTTACGATGGCACCGGACAGCAATTGCTTCATCCGCAAATAATGACTTGGCAACAGCAAAAGCTGATAGTGTCTTTTTGCCCAGAGGTTGCTGGTGGTTTACCTACTCCCAGAGATCCAGCAGAAATTAGCAATGATAAAGTGATTACCAATACGGGTGATGATGTGACCACTGAATTTAAGTTAGGTGCACAGCAAGCGCTACGACTTTGCCAACAACACAATATTCGTTTTGCACTGTTAAAGGAATCAAGCCCTTCTTGTGGCCGTAATACAATTTACGATGGTTCGCACAGTGGTCGTAAGATAACGGGAATGGGCTTGACGGCTTCGTTATTAGAAAAAAATGGTATTAAAGTGTTTAGTGAGCAGCAAATGCCAGCGCTAGTACAAGCACTGGCATAATAAGTACCTTACAATTTACGTTGTAAAAATACCCCAGATTCAATGTGGTGGGTATAAGGGAATTGGTCAAAAATTGCGAAGCGCTTAACTTCGTGAGTACGGGTTAAATGCTCTAAGTCTCGCTCGAGGGTATCTGGGTTACATGAAATATAAATAATGCTTTCATAGTTAGCCACTAAATCACAGGTGAGTGTATCCATGCCAGCGCGTGGCGGGTCAACTAAAATGGTTTGGCAGTCATAGCTTTTTAAGTCAATTCCCTCTAAGCGTGAAAACGTACGCTCGCCATTCATCGCTTGAGTGAACTCTTCACTCGACATGCGAATAATATCTAAGTTAGTCACCTGGTTTTTGGCAATATTGTACTGCGCAGAGTGTACTGACGATTTGGAGATTTCTGTTGCTAATACGCGATTAAATGAGCTCGCTAAGGCAATTGAGAAGTTACCATTACCGCAATACAGTTCAAGCAAATCATTTTTTAATGGTTTACATAAATCTTGTGCCCACTCCAGCATTTTAATATTTACTTTGGCATTAGGCTGGGTAAAGCTGTTTTCTACTTGTTGGTAAATCAGTTGTTGGCCATTAACGGTTAGACGTTCAGTAACAAAGTCATCACCCAACACTTCTTTTTGTTTGCGGGCACGGCCAATAAAATCAATTTTAAAGCGTTCACTCAGCGCCACTTTTAACGCTTTAATGGCTGTTAGCCATTCATCGTCTAAGGGTTTGTGATAAAGCAAGCTAACAAGAATTTCACCACTTAGACTTGATAAATAATCTATTTGAAACAACTTGCGGCGTAATATCTCACAATCTTTTAAGTTCTCGATCATTGCTTGCATAACTTCGCCAATCAGCGCTGTTGCAGGATCGAATTCATCAACACGAATTTTTTCTTTAGTAGCTTGGTCAAACATAATGTGGAATAGCTCGTCACCATCGTGCCATACTCTAAATTCAGCACGTTGACGGTAATGGATCGGTTCAGAGCCAAATACTTCTAATTGTTCAACACCAAAGCGTTGGAATTGCGCAATGATACGTTGCTCTTTTTCGCTTAATTGTGCATCGTATGTTGATGTATCGATCTTAATAACTGCCATTATGCCCACTACCTTCTATC